>NZ_JACVVF010000002.1:0-214664 GCF_016648095.1 Pseudomonas sp. S32 | reverse complement strand
CCGGTGCCATGCACCGCGCTGCCTGCTTCGCGGGTGAACCCGCTCCCACAAGGTGGATTGCGCCAGCATTCAGAGTTTTTTGGAAGACAGTTTCCACAGGCTCTTGGGTTGCCTGTGATTGGAACCCGCCGCACGCGCCTACGACCAAATGACGAGCCGCCCCCTGCCAACGATGCATTCGCCCCCCTGCGCGGGCTTCATACCATCGTTGCATCGCCTGTCGCTGGACAGGCATCGACCCGCAGAGGCTCAGCATGATCTACGCACAACCCGGAACCCCAGGCGCCGTCGTGTCCTTCAAGCCACGCTATGGCAACTTCATCAACGGCGAGTTCGTTGCGCCGGTGGCTGGGCAGTACTTCACCAACAGCTCGCCCGTCAACGGCCAGCCCATTGCCGAATTCCCGCGCTCCACGGCCGCAGATGTGGACAAGGCCCTGGACGCTGCCCACGCTGCAGCCGACGCGTGGGGTCGAACCTCGGTGCAGGACCGTGCCCTGGTACTGCTCAAGATCGCCGACCGCATCGAGCAGAACCTGGAGCTGCTGGCGGTGACCGAGACCTGGGACAACGGCAAGGCTGTGCGCGAAACCCTCAATGCCGACGTGCCCTTGGCGGCAGATCACTTCCGCTACTTCGCCGGCTGCATCCGCGCCCAGGAGGGTGGAGCGGCCGAGATCAACGAAGGCACGGTCGCCTACCACTTCCATGAGCCCCTGGGCGTGGTGGGCCAGATCATCCCCTGGAATTTCCCGCTGCTGATGGCTGCCTGGAAGCTGGCACCGGCGCTGGCTGCCGGCAACTGCGTGGTACTCAAGCCGGCCGAGCAGACGCCGTTGTCGATTACCGTGTTCGCCGAGCTGATCGCCGACCTGCTGCCGGCAGGGGTGCTCAACATCGTGCAAGGCTTCGGCCGCGAGGCAGGGGAGGCGCTGGCCACCAGCAAGCGCATCGCCAAGATCGCTTTCACCGGCTCCACCCCGGTGGGTTCGCACATCATGAAGTGCGCTGCCGACAACATCATCCCCTCTACCGTGGAGCTGGGCGGCAAGTCACCCAATGTGTTCTTCGAAGACATCATGCAGGCCGAGCCTGCGTTCATCGAAAAAGCCGCAGAAGGCCTGGTACTGGCGTTCTTCAACCAGGGTGAGGTGTGCACCTGCCCCTCACGTGCGCTGATCCAGGAATCGATCTACGAACCCTTCATGGCCGAGGTCATGAAGAAGATCGCCAAGATCACCCGTGGCAACCCGCTGGACACCGACACCATGGTGGGCGCCCAGGCATCGGAGCAGCAGTACGACAAGATTCTTTCCTACCTGCAGATCGCCCAGGACGAGGGTGCGCAGTTGCTCACCGGTGGCAGCGCGGAGCGGCTGCAGGGGGACCTGGCAAGCGGCTACTACATCCAGCCGACCCTGCTCAAGGGCGATAACAAGATGCGCGTGTTCCAGGAGGAAATCTTCGGCCCGGTGGTGGGTGTAACCACCTTCAAGGACGAGGCCGAAGCCCTGGCCATTGCCAATGACAGCGAATTCGGCCTGGGCGCCGGTGTGTGGACCCGCGACATCAACCGCGCCTACCGCATGGGCCGAGGCATCAAGGCCGGGCGCGTGTGGACCAACTGCTACCACCTGTACCCGGCCCACGCTGCCTTTGGTGGCTACAAGAAGTCTGGCGTGGGGCGTGAAACCCACAAGATGATGCTCGACCACTACCAGCAGACCAAGAACCTGCTGGTGAGCTACGACATCAACCCGTTGGGCTTCTTCTGAACTTCTTCTGAAGTAGTGCCGCCGCCTGTCCCTGTCGGGGGAAAGTTCGTTCCAAAGTAGCATTTGGCCGTAACGCCCCCCGTGCATTAATGCCGTTACCGGAATCGCCCGGCACAAGAAGAGGACCTGCCCATGTGGACCCGACCCGCCTATACCGACTTGCGCATCGGCTTTGAAGTGACGATGTATTTCGCCAACCGTTGAGGCATCAGGCACCGGCCGCCACGACGGCGGCCGGCGCCGGCCACACGCCTGGTTGGCACTTTGGTCTGGTTGCTTTCGCTGGGGGATGCATTACGCTGGCAGCTACCTTCCAGAACAATAAGAACAGGCTTGCCCATGAGCCAGAGTTTCAGCCCGCTTCGCAAGTTCGTCTCGCCTGAAATCATCTTCGGTGCCGGTTGCCGGCACAACGTGGCCAATTACGCCAAAACCTTCGGCGCGCGCAAGGTACTGGTGGTCAGTGACCCCGGCGTGATCGCTGCCGGTTGGGTCGCGGACGTTGAGGCCAGCCTGCAGGCGCACGGCATCGACTATTGCCTGTACAGCGCGGTATCGCCCAACCCCAGGGTTGAAGAGGTGATGCTCGGCGCCGACCTCTACCGCGAGCACCACTGCGATGTGATCGTTGCGGTGGGTGGCGGCAGCCCCATGGACTGCGGCAAGGCCATCGGCATCGTGGTCGCCCATGGCCGCAGCATTCTCGAGTTCGAAGGGGTGGACATGATCCGCGTGCCCAGCCCGCCGCTGATCCTCATCCCGACCACTGCCGGTACATCGGCGGATGTGTCGCAGTTCGTGATCATCTCCAACCAGCAGGAGCGCATGAAGTTTTCCATCGTCAGCAAGGCGGTAGTGCCCGATGTGTCGCTGATCGACCCGCAGACCACCTTGAGCATGGACCCCTTCCTGTCGGCCTGTACCGGCATCGACGCGCTGGTGCACGCCATCGAGGCGTTCGTGTCCACGGGGCACGGCCCCCTGACCGACCCCCACGCCCTGGAAGCCATGCGCCTGATCAATGGCAACCTGGTGGAGATGATCGCCAACCCCCGCGACATTGGCCTGCGCGAGAAAGTGATGCTGGGCAGCATGCAGGCGGGGCTGGCGTTTTCCAATGCCATCCTGGGTGCGGTGCATGCCATGTCACACAGCCTGGGCGGCTTTCTCGACCTGCCTCATGGGTTGTGCAATGCCGTGCTGGTCGAGCATGTGGTGGCATTCAACTACAGCTCGGCGCCGGAGCGGTTCAAGGTGATTGCCGAGGTGATGGGCATCGACTGCCGGGGCCTGAACCACCGGCAGATCTGCGCGCGCCTAGTGGAACACCTGATTGCCCTCAAGCACGCCATGGGCTTCCATGAAACCCTCGGCCTGCACGGTGTGCGTACCAGCGACATACCGTTTTTGTCCCAGCATGCCATGGGCGACCCGTGCATTCTCACCAACCCCCGCGCGTCCAGCCAGCGCGACGTGGAGGTCGTGTATGGCGAGGCCCTCTGAGGAGCAGCAGCGGGCGCTGGCCGGGTTGCTGGGCCTGGGTGACCACTCGGCGCGCAAGAGCCATTACCCTGAGCTGGCGGCCCGGCTGGATGAACTAGAGGCCGAGCGAAACCGCTACAAATGGCTGTTTGAAAACGCAGTTCATGGCATTTTCCAGGCTAGCCTGGAAGACGGCATGCGCGCCGCCAACCCGGCGCTTGCGCGCATGCTGGGCTATGACGACCCGCAGGCCGTGCTGTTCAGCCTGAAGGACCTTGCCGCCAACCTGTTCGTCGGCGGCGCTCAGGAGCTGCAGGCGATTACCGCCACGCTGGCCCGCGAGCACAGCCTGCATGGCTACGAAACCCGCCTGCGGCGCCGGGACGGTAGCCCTGTCGATGTGCTGATGAACCTGCTGCTCAAGCCCGGCCAGCAAGCCTTGGTCGAGGGGTTCGTGGCCGATATCACCGAGCGCAAGCTGGCCCAGCAACACCTGCAGCAGCTCAATGACCAGCTTGAGCAGCGGGTAGCCGCCCGCACCGACGAGCTGCTGGAGGCCAACCGCAACCTGCAGCAGCAGATTGCCGAGCGCAAGCAGATTGCCCGGGCGCTGCGTGATGCCAGGGACGCCGCGCAAACCGCCAACCGCAGCAAGGACAAGTATTTGGCTGCCGCCAGCCATGACCTGCTGCAACCGCTGAATGCCGCCCGGCTGCTCATCTCCACCCTGCGCGAGCGGCAGCTGCCCCAAGCTGAGCAGGTGCTGGTGGAGCGCACCCACCAGGCCCTCGAAGGCGCCGAGGATTTGCTTACCGACCTGCTGGACATCTCCCGCCTGGACCAGGCGGCGGTGAAGCCGGACATTGCCGTGTATCACCTGGAGGCGCTGTTCGCGCCGCTGGTGTCGGAGTTCCGCTCGGTGGCCGATGCAGCAGGGATCCCGTTGCGTGCCCGGTTCGGGCAGCATGCCGTCAGCACCGACCTGCGGCTGATGACCCGTATCTTGCGCAACTTGCTCAGCAACGCGTTCCGCTATACCGCCGAGGGCCGGGTATTGCTGGGGGCAAGGCGCCGTGGGCGGTACCTGCGGCTGGAAGTATGGGACACCGGGCGGGGCATCGCCGAAGATCGTCTGGGGGCCATCTTCCTTGAGTTCAATCAGCTCGATGTGGGCCGCGCTGCCGACCGCAAGGGCGTGGGCCTGGGGTTGGCGATCGTCGAGCGCATCGCCAAGATCCTCGGCCATTCGGTACAGGTGCGCTCCTGGCCGGGGCGGGGCTCGGTGTTCAGCATCGAGGTGCCATTGGCCGACGCACTGCCAGTGGAGATTCCCCCCTGCCAGATGCTGCCGGTGGCGGGGGACCCGCTGCCGGGGCGGCGCCTGCTGGTGCTGGATAACGAAGCGAGCATTCTGCAAAGCATGGGCGCGTTGCTGGGCCAATGGGGGTGCGAAGTGGTCACCGCCACCGACCAGCAGGCTGCCTTGCTGGCCTTGCAAGGCCAGGCGCCTGAATTGATTCTGGCCGACTACCACCTCGACCATGGTGTGCTGGGCTGCGATGTGGCTTGCCGGCTGCGGGCGCATTTTGCCCAGCACATCCCTACGATAGTTATCACGGCAGACCGCAGCGACCCATGCCGTAGGGCACTGCAGGCGCTGGGCATGCCGATACTCAACAAACCGGTCAAGCCGGGCAAGTTACGGGCGGTGTTGAGCCAGTTGCTGGCCTGACGCTATCTGGCTGACAACGTCAGGGAATTTTAAGGTTGGCATGGATATCTCATGTAAAGCGGGCACGGCGCAGCCGGGTTGACCTTGCAGCTGCTCGCAGCTGAACAAGAACAATAGGGGGCTAACATGAGTTGTCTGATATGCGCGGGGCAGGCCGAGTCCATCGAGTGCAGCAGTGGCTGGGAGCAGCGCCAATGCGCGGTGTGCGGGTGTTACCGAATGTCCCAGGACCTGATACTGGCAATGATGGAAGAAGGGCAGATATTCGATACCGTGCGCATGCGCGAGTGGCTGATGGCCAACCGAAGCCTGGTGCCTGTGCCCTGCATCGATCACCCCCAGGCCATTCTGATGCCGTGATGGCGTGTGCAGGCAAGCAATTAAGGCTTGCCTGGCGTCGCTCTACAGGATTGGCTTGCCGCCAGTGACGGCATAACGCGAGCCGCTGATGTAGCTGGCCTCGTCAGACCCCAGGAGCACGTAAATAGGGGCCACCTCAACTGGCTGGCCCGGGCGACCCATGGGGTAGCCAGAGCCGAAGTTTCTAACGGCCTCATCGGGCATGGTGGCGGGGATCAAGGGTGTCCAGATCGGGCCCGGTGCCACGCTGTTCACCCGCACCCCGCGCTTGGCGAGCGATTGCGCAAGGCCTGCCGTGAAGTTGGCGATGGCGCCTTTGGTGGCGGCGTAGGCCAGCAGCGATGAAGACGGGTCGTCCGAGTTGACCGAGCTGGTGTTGATGATCGAACTCCCTTTGGGCATCGACGGCAGGGCAGCTTTGCAGATGCGGAAAATCGCGGTGATGTTGGTGTCGAAGGTTTTTACCCATTCATCATCGTCGATGTCTTCAAAGGCCTCGTGGGCCATCTGGAACGCTGCGTTGTTCACCAGGATGTCAATGCGCCCGAACTGGGCGACGGTTTGCTCGACGATAGCCTGGCACTGCTGCTTCTGGGCCAGGTCGCCGGGTAGCAGCAGGCACTTGCGCCCGGCTTCTTCCACCCAGCGGGCAGTTTCCTTGGCGTCTTCGTGTTCGTCCAGGTAGGAAATGGCCACGTCGGCCCCTTCGCGCGCATAGGCAATGGCCACTGCACGGCCTATGCCGCTGTCGCCGCCGGTGATCAGGGCCTTTTTGCCCTCCAGCCGGTTATGGCCCTTGTAGCTATGCTCGCCGCAATCGGGTACCGGCTCCATCTTGCGCTGGGAGCCTGGCACGGCCTGGGGCTGGGACGGGAAGGGCGGAGTAGGGTATTCGCGCATGGTAGAAGCTCCTGCAGTTGAGAATGCTCATACCTGTTCGAATGGGTAGCGCCGGTTGCGTTGATTCTGATTGGGGTTGGCACGACGAGCGGCGAAGGGGCGGGTTGCCTGCAGGGCAGTGAAACCCGCTGCGCCGTGGCGCAGCGGGCACGTCGCGGGTCAGGCCTTGCGTACCCTCAATATTCCCCACACCAGCCCCAGTACCGCGGCGATGACGGAGGCTGAGAGCACACCCAGCTTGGCGGCCCCGAGCGTTGCCGGGTCGATGAAGGCGAGGTTGGCGATGAAGATCGACATGGTGAACCCGATGCCGGCCAGCAGGCCGATCAAGGTGATGCCGCTCCAGGTGACGCCTGCGGGCAGCGAGCACAACCCCAAGCGCACCATCAGCCAGCTGACACTGACGATGCCGACGGGCTTGCCCACTACCAACGCCAGCATTACCGCCAGCATCACCCCGTGAGGCGCTTGGGCACTCAGGTCTACGCCCCCCACGCTGACCCCGGCATTGGCCACGGCAAACACCGGCATGATCGCGTAGGCCACCCACGGGTGCAGGGCACTTTGCACGCGAACCACAGGCGGCAGCAGTTCACGTTGCGCCAGGCGCAGGTGCTTGAGCGGGCTGAGCAAGTCGCCAGGGGCCTTGCCGGCGTTGCGGGCGCGGCCCACCAGCTCCTGCGTGAAACGGGTCACCGCTTCGAGTGGCGTTTCGCGCATGGGGCGGGCAGTGACCGGGGTCATCATGCCCAGCACCACACCGGCGAGCGTCGGGTGGGCACCGGTCATCAGCACACCCACCCAAGTGATGGCGCCCGGGATGACATAGGCGTAGGCGGAGCCGACACCGATGCGCTGCAGCCCTACCACCAGCGCAAGGCCCAGGGCGGCGATAGCGAAACCGCTGTAGTCCAGCCCACCGGAGTAGAACACGGCGATGATCAGCACGGCGATGATGTCGTCGATGATCGCCAGGGCCAGCAGGAAAACCCGCACGTTGGACGGGATCGACTTGCCGAGCAAGGCCAGTACCCCAACGGCGAATGCGATGTCGGTGGCGGTCGGTACCGCCCAGCCCCGCTGCTCGTCAGCTGCGTGGCCAAAGCCTAGGTAAACCAGTGCCGGCACGGCCACTCCGCCAATGGCGGCAACCATCGGCAACGTTGCCTGGCGCAGGCTGGCCAAGGCGCCTTCATGGATCTCGCGGCGGATCTCCATGCCGACCACCAGGAAGAAAATGGTCATCAGCCCATCGTTTACCCAAAAGTGCAGCGGTTGGGCGTACACCAGCGAACCTACACCCAGGGTTATCGGGGTGTGCCACAGGGCTTCGTAACTGGCAGCAGCCGGTGAGTTGGCCCAGACAAGGGCGGCGATGGCAGCGATCAGCAGGACGACGCCACTGACCGCCTCGATGTGAAGGAAATGCTCGAAACGGGCGAGGGCACGTTCGGCCAATTGCTGGGCTCGGGGCAGTTGGGTGTTATGCATAGGCGCAGAAACTCCCGCATGGCGGCCCGACCTGCGTAGTTTTTTAACCTGCATCACTGCACCACGCAGCTAGCACCCGGGCGCGATTGTAGCGGATGTGGTGGTAGGAGGGGAGGGTAAGCTTGCAAGGTATTTCTGATGCGAGCGTAGATAGATACCGCTGCACCGGCGCGTGATACAGGCTCCATGAGGGTTTCGCCATGACGGAGCTCACCGTGGATACATTTCCTTTTGCAGATACATCTGTCGATACCTTCATTGCAGCCGCTTGCCAGCGTGGCTGACCAAAGCTACTGCCGAGCAGTTGACGGCGCTGCAACAGGCGCTTGCCGAGCAGCAGCGTGCACGCGAGGCCGTTCAGGCGTTGCTGCGCCAAATTCAGCCACTGGACACCTTCGTCAGTACGCGGCTAAGCGAGGCGCTGGCCAGAAAAGTGCAGCCGCCGCTGGACGTTCGCCTCGCCACCCTACGCCGCGCCGTGCATATCCGTTACCCCTCCAGCGTAGGCTTGGCGCCCGACGGTATTGTCCCCGTTACCTTCGAGCAGAGTTTGCTCGCCTGCGCACTGCACAACTTCACCTTGCATGAAACTGCCGAAACAGCCTGGCTGCAGAACTCGACGTTGCTCGACGCACAGGCCCAGCCGGTCGCCTGGCGGCCCCGGGCATTCGCCGGCCTGTGCCGGTCACTGGATATAGGGGGCGCCTACCAGCAGCATCTCAAGCAGGTGTTGCTGGCGGACAACACCCGCCGTCACCAAACCGAGGCGGTGCTGGAGGAGGGTTGGCGCGCCCGGCTGGTAGCCGCCGCGCACATGGCCTGCGCTCAAGGCAACCTGGATGGGCGAGCAGTTGCGCTTGTGACGAACGCCGTACATGCATCCAGTGCCTCGGCAGGGTGGACTGCCAACGAGGTCCGTTTGCTTGGCCGCCAGATGTGCGGCCTGGTGGTGTTCGAGGAGCATGACGATGCCTCGACGCTGCAGCGCATTGTTGCCTGGGTGCCGGATGATCCCGCGGGTGCGATGTGTACCTATGCCTCCTGGACACAGTGGTTCAGTGCGCTGGGCACACGCTTGCGCGACCCCGGTTACCGAAGGTTCTTCGAGCGCTTCATCAAGGAACAGGACCGCGTCCCTTTCAACCAGGCGTTGCAGCGTTTGCTGGCCACCGGAGGCGCGCAGGACGCCATCGAGCTTGATGGGCGCTGGCAGCGTATCGAGGGGCCACTGTGCGCCCACCTGCGCCAGGTGCAGGTAGACACACTGCTGGAGGACGCACAGGCACTGGCCGTACCTACCACCAAGGTCGACAGCGTAGAGCGCGACCGCCGCATGCACTGGCTAAAAGGGGTAGGGCTCGACGCGCTGGGGATCGCCAGTTTTTTCATCCCGGGGCTGGCCTTGCCCTTGCTGGGGCTGACCGCAGTGCAGTTGGCAGACGAGGTGTACGAAGGCTACCAGGACTGGGCGTTCGGCGACCGCGAGGCGGCCTTGGCGCACCTGATGGCAGTGGCCGAGAGCGTTGCGATGATGGCAGGCGGTGCGGCGGCCGAGGCAGTGGCCGTCAAGCTGGCGGCGCGGGTGGCCGCAGTGGACGACCTGGCCCCTGTGCGCCTCTGGAACGGCGAACTGCGCCTGGCCCGCACCGACCTCCCGGGCTACGCAGAGCCCGAGCAGACGCTTGCACATGGGCAGCGGGGCACGCTCCAGGGTCGGCTACATGTGTCTATCTCGAACAAGGCGTACCCGCTGGGTGACGACAACCACGTGCCGACGCTGATCCATCCGTCACGGCCCGACGCGCCAGCCATCACCCTGCACGATAACGGCGCGTCCGGCGTCCGGCATGGGTTGGAACGCCCCCAGGACTGGCAAGGGGCAGGCCTTTTGGTGCGGCGCCTGGGGTCCAACCTGGGGGCGGTGAGTGATGCGTTGGCCAAGCGGCTCTTGCGCACGGTGGCCATGAACGAAAACCAGGTGCGCCTGTTGCACCTCGAAGACGCCCCCGCACCTGCGCGGTTGTGTGATGCTGCTCAACGCCATGAGCTGCATGAGTGGTTCCCCAGGCTGCGTGGTGAGGCCTTCGAGGCCCACTGGCAGCACATGCAGGGCACACCCAGCCGCGCCGCGCAGCCGTTGCATCGCGACTTTCCCACGTTGTCTACCAGGGCCGGGCGCGCGCTGGTGGAGCACGCCAGCGGCAGCGAGCTGAGCCAACTACTGGAGCAGCAGCGGGTTCCGCTGGCCATGGCCGAGCAGGCGCGCTGGTTACTGCGTGACGCCCGGCTGGACAGGGCCTGTGCGGGCTTCGAGCAGCCGGCGGCAGCCACCACCGACACTGAGCAGCTGGCCCTGGGCCTGGTAGATGACCTGGCGCCATGGCCGGCTGGGGTACAGGTTCAGGTACGCGACGCTCGGCTGCAGGGTGATGTGCTTGCGCGGGTAGGCAGTGCGACCGCCCTGGAAACGCGCTGCCTGGTTCGCACGCCCCAGGGGTACCTGGCCACCGACAGCGAGGGTGTCGCTCGGCCCGGCGCGCTGGCGAGCGATGACTTGTTCCAGGCCTTGTTCTGGCACCTGGATGCTGAACAGCGTCAGGCTGTTGCGGGGGTTGACGCCTCATCTCGCGGCCTTGCCAGCGCCCTGGCGGACCGCGCAAGCGCCGACCGGGATCAGGCAGCCAACTTGTTGGCAATGGCGCCCGTTGCCGGAGGGGTACGCCCGCCCAGGCGGCTGGGCGATGGCCGCCTGGGTTACCCACTCAGCGGGCGGGCGGAAGGCTCACGCCGCGCCTTGCTGCACGGTTACCAGCAGGTATTCCCGACGCTGAAGGATGTGGACGTTGAGGCCTACCTTGAAACCGTGCGGTTGCGCGGGGACACCCCTTGGGACCACTTGCGGCACCTGCATCAGTGCTTGCTGGACCTGAACGAAAGCCTGGCGGCCTGGCGGCGCGAGGCAACCGCAGCACCGCTGGCGGAGCGTCGTCGGCAGATTGTCCGGCGCATTCGCCACTGCTGGCGGCGCAAGCGCCCGGACGCTGACGGCCAGTACCGTCTGGTCATCGACAGCGAGCGCATCGACAGCTTGCCGGTGCTTCCCGAAGCGATCACCTTCGAGCACGTCAGCCAGGTGTCCATCCGGCGTGCCCACCTACACACCATCACCCCGGGTTTCTTGCAGCGCTTTACCCAGATACAGGCCCTTGATCTGAGTGAAAACCTGCTGGGCGGTATTCCAGATGGCCTGCAGGCCTTGACCCAACTCACGACGTTGTCACTGGCCCGAAACCAGGTGGTGATCGATGAGGCTGGCCTGGCCAGGCTCGCCGCCTTACAGCGCCTGCGCACGCTCGACCTGTCGTACAACCCCATCGCACTTCTGCCCCCGCTTGGCAGCCTGCTCAACCTGCAGCGTCTGTCGCTGCGCAGCACCGGCCTGACCGAGTTGCCGGTCGAGGTCTACATGCACCCCACCCTTGAAGACATCGACCTGCGCGACAACCGTGTCGAGGACATGAGCCCGACCCTGGCCCATTCCCACAGGCGGCTTGCCGGCTTGAGTCTGCATGACAACGCCATGCCTGATGAAGCCCAGCAAACCCTGCGCGAAACGTTGGGGGCGCAAGGCACGGCCGTGCTGCCCGTGCGCAGGCATGGGCCGGGGGGCCAGGAGTCGCTGGAGCGTTGGCTGGACGGTCTGGATGCCGCTCAGCGTGGGGTTCGCGAAACGCGCTGGGCCCAGTTGTCACAAGAACCCGGCAGTGATGACCTGATGCGCTTCATCCACGACCTGGGCCGTTCAGCAGATTACGAGTACCAGGGCATGGACTTGCGCAGACGCATCTGGGCGCTCATTGAAGCCTGCGTGGAAAACACCGAGGTGCGCCAGGCCATGTTCCAGCAGGCAGCAGGGCCCCGCACCTGCTCAGACCAGATGCTGCTGATACTGAGCCTGCTGGAAGTGCGTGCACTGGTGGTCACGCGTACCGCCGGTTTGGCAACGTCCGACATCGGCCCGGCACTGGTGCAGCTTGGCCGTGAGCTGTATCGCCTCGACGAGGTCGACCGGGTGGCCAGCCAGCACATCGAGCAGGCCCGCACCGCAAACCCCTATGGCCTGCACGATGAGGTGGAAGTCTACCTGGCCTACCGCGCCGCACTGGTCAGGCCACTGGGGCTTCCGGCGCAACCGCGCTACATGTATCACCGGTTGTTTTCCAATGTCAGCGAAGCCCAGCTGCAACGGGCGGCCAGCACCATCCTGTCGCAGGAAACCGACACCAAGGTCGCGCAGTCGCTGCTGGAGCGGCCTTTCTGGGTGGATTACCTGCACGCCACCTGCGCCAAACACTTCGAGGTGCTTAACCAGCCCTATCACGACCGCCTCGAAGCGCTGCTGGAGCAGACCCAGGCGTCGGCCGAAAAGCCCACGCTCGACGCCATTGGCGCGCTGGCAGAGGAACGCGCCAAGGCCGAGCGCAAGCTTATGTTGGGGCTGACGTTGCAGTGGGTCATGGGGCATCCCTGGGTCGGCTCTGCCTGAGCCCAAGGCTGGCGTAGCGGGGCGCCAGCCTGCGCCTTGAACTTTTATCTATCGTCACTTCTCGAAATATTCAGACATAACTTCACGCGAGGCGGCCATGTCGCTCATCCACCCTCAAGCGCGTTTTAAACCCTATGAAGATGCCGCAGGAGGGTGGGGGTCAGCGCGATCGGTCATGGCCATCCTCTGGCGTGAACAGGTCATGGCTTCGGGGTCGCTTGCCCTGGTCAAACAGAACAAACCCAAAGGCTTTGCCTGTGTCAGCTGCGCGTGGGCCAAGCCCGGCGACCCCCATGCCCTTGAGTTCTGCGAGAACGGCGCGAAAGCGACCGCGTGGGAAATCACCCGTCACCGTACCGGCCCTGAGTTCTTTGCCAGCCACACGCTCGCCCAACTGCGAACGTGGAATGACCACGACCTCGAACGCCAGGGCCGTCTCACCCACCCGCTTTACTACGACCCGGTCACCGATCGCTACAAGGTCACCACCTGGGAGCGGGCTTACCGCGAGATCGGTCAACAGCTGCGTGGGCTCACGCCTGACCAGGTGGTGTTCTATGCCTCAGGGCGGGCATCGCTGGAGGCGTCCTTCATGTACCAGTTGTTCGCCCGCGCCTATGGCACCAACAACCTTCCGGACAGTTCCAACATGTGCCATGAAAGCACGTCGGTGGGGCTGCAGGAGAGCATAGGCGTGCCAGTGGGCACGGTGACCCTCACGGACTTTGAACACACCGACTGCATCTTTTTTTTCGGCCAGAACGTGGGCAGCAATAGCCCGCGCATGCTGCACCCGCTGCAGGAGGCCCGCAAGCGCCATGTGCCGATCATCACCTTTAACCCGCTGCGCGAGCGTGGGCTTGAGCGCTTCGTCAACCCGCAGTCTCCCAGCGAGATGCTTGGGCCGCAGTCGACAGTCATCAGCACCCAGTACCATCAGGTGAAAATCGGCGGCGACCTGGCGGCGGTGACCGGCATCATCAAGGCGCTGCTGGCCATGGAGCAGGCGGCGCTCGAACAGGGCTTGCCAGGTGTACTCGATCACGCATTCATCGAGGCGCATACCGAGGGTTTTGCGGCTCTTTGCCGGGAAGTGCAGGGCTATGACTGGGACCTGCTGGAGCGTCATTCAGGCATCGGCCGCGCCGCGATGGAAGCGGCGGCGACGGTGTACGCCCGCAGTAATAACGTGATGATCGTCTACGGCATGGGCATGACCCAGCATCGCCACGGCGTCGACAATGTGCAAATGCTGATCAACCTGCTGCTGCTACGGGGCAATATCGGCAAGCCTGGCGCAGGGATATGCCCGGTGCGGGGGCACTCCAACGTCCAGGGGCAGCGCACGGTCGGTATTACAGAAGACCCGTCCAAAGTGCCTGCAGACAAGCTACAGGCATTGTTTGGGGTGCAAGTGCCCCAGCAAAAGGGCATGGCGACGGTTGACTGCTGCGAGGCGCTGCTGGCCGGCCAGGTCAAGGCCTTCATCGGCCTGGGCGGCAACTTTCTGCGGGCCATCCCCGATACCCGGCGCATGGAGGCTGCGTGGCAGCACCTGGCATTGAATGTACAGGTGGCCACCAAACTCAACCGCACCCACCTCTTGCCCGGCCAGCAGGGCTGGTTGCTGCCTTGCCTTGGGCATATCGAGATCGACCGCCAGGAGGGCAGGGTACAGGCCTACAGCACCGAGGACAGCACCGGTGTGGTGCGGGGCTGGGAAGGCACCACTGAGCCTGCCAGCGAGCACTTGCGCTCTGAAGTCGCAATCATCGCAGGGTTGGCTGAGGCCACACTTAGCGCAGATCACCGCATACCATGGGACGAATGGCGGCACGATTATGCCTTGGTGCGTACCGCCATCAGCCAGGTCTACCCGGAAATATTCCACGACATGGAGACCCGCATGTGGCAGCAGGGCGGCTTCCACCGCCCGTTGCCGGCGGGTCAACGCCAGTGGAAGACCCCCTCTGGCAGGGCCCAGTTCGTGGCGCCGCAGCAACTGGAGGCTGACGAAGACGTGCAGGTCAGCCCCCATGCGCACAATGTGCTGCAATTGATGACGTTGCGCAGCAATGACCAGTTCAACACCACGGTGTACGGCTATGACGACCGCTTTCGCGGAGTGAAGGGCACCCGCAGCGTGCTGTTCATGAACCGCAGCGACGTGGTGCGCCTGGGATTCGCGCCGGGCGACTGGGTGTTGCTGCGCACCGCGGTCGAACCGCAGGTGCTGCGCGAAGCGGGGCCCTTGCAGATCATCGCCTACGACATACCTGAAGGGTGTGCCGGGGCCTACTACCCGGAATGCAACCCATTGGTGCCGCTCTGGCACCACGCTCAGCGGAGCAAGGTGCCTGCAGCCAAGTCGATACCCGTTACCTTGCACGCTAGCCAGCCGCTGGAAGACCAACAGACCCAAACGATCCGTATCGCGGACCAAGTGGTGTGAAGACGCTGGGCAAGTGGCCGAAGCGTTCAGCTCCACTTGTCCGGATTTCCACAAGATGGCTGAACGCTATCGGCTCCCCGGCCCCTCAAACCTGCAAGGGTGACACCTTGCGGCGAGGGCTGCGCGGCGGCACCCAGGTTGCCTTGTTACGAACACCCTAACCGTCCACAGAGACGACCGGAGTAGCCTTGATGAACAATGAGCCCGTAACACCGGCTGCAGGTGCACCGTTGCCGTTCGACCCTGCTTTTGAAAACATTCCTGAAGATGAAGCGCAAACCAGCCAGGAGCTGCAAGACACGCTACGCCAGATCATGGAGATCACGTTCAAAGACAATGGCCACGCCTACCGCAGCGTTCACGCCAAGGGCCATGGCCTGCTGCGGGGCACCATCACGGTCGCGCCGGGCCTGCCATCGCACCTGGCCCAGGGCGCCTTCGCCAAACCGGGGCGGTTCGATGCCTACCTGCGGTTCTCCACCAACCCTGGCGATATTCTGGATGACAAGGTGTCCACCCCACGCGGCCTGGCCTTGAAGATGGTCGGTGTGGACGGGCCGCGCCTGCCCGGCAGTGAGGGTGACACCACCCAGGATTTCGTGATGCAGAACGCCAAGGCGTTCACTGCCGCCACCCCCAAGGCCTTCCTGAAAACCCTCAAGATGCTGGCCAAGACAACCGATAAGGCGCCCGGTACCAAGAAAGCCCTCTCTGCCGTGCTGCGTGGTGCCGAGAAAGTTGTGGAAGCATTCGGCGGTGAAAGCGGCACGTTGAAGAGCCTCGGTGGGCATCCGCAGACGCACATCCTGGGTGAAAGCTTCAGCACCGTAGTGCCGATGTTGTACGGTCCCTATTACGCAAAGCTCGCCGTGGTGCCCGTGTCGGCCACGCTCACCGCACTAACCGACCAGCAGGTGGATTTGAGCGATGACCCGGATGGCCTGCGCCACGCCGTAGAGGCGTTTTTTGCAACGCAGGGCGGCGTATGGGAGTTGCAGGTGCAACTGGCGACCGATAGCGAAAAAATGCCTGTCGAAGACGCTTCGGTTCAGTGGCCGGAAGACCTCAGCCCTTACGTGACCGTAGCCCGGCTCGAAGTCGAGCCCCAGGCGGCCTGGAGTGAGGAAAAGGTGCGTGCCATGGACGACGGCATGGCATTCAGCCCCTGGCATGGCCTGGCTGCACACAGGCCGCTCGGCGGTGTGATGCGCGTCCGAAAGCCTGCCTATGACATGTCATCCGGCTTCCGTGCTGAACATAACCGTTGCCCCATCCATGAGCCGCGCCCGGAAAACCCGGGTGACCCCAAACCCTTTGTCTGAACCTACCAAGGAGATAACCCTGTGCAACCTAAAACTGCAGGTAACGAAGAAAAGGGCCCGAGCGATGTGCCCTATATCAATGACCCTTTGAAGCCTACCTCGCCCGCGTTGAATGATGCTGATGAAACTGACGCGGCAGAAGTGGACGAAGACATCGACGACGGCGAGTCACTGTAAGCGCGAAGAGGACGGATCAGCTGTCACTCAGCGCACCGGCCCATGGCACTGGTGCGCGAGTGATTAGCGTTAGGAATATCCCCGTATTAGGGGGAAACCCTCATTGCGAGTGCTGGCCTTGCCCCCTAGGATCAATGCCTTGGACATCCACCGAGGTAACCCGCCATGCAACCTGTGAATTCCGAAGATAAACGCCCAACCGCAGACCCGGCAGAAGACGGTGCGTTCTTTCCATCGCCGTATTCGTTGAGCCAATTTACGTCACCCAAATCTGACCTGAGTGGTGCGGACTACCCCACCCCTTACACGGGTGGGCGCTTGAAGGTGCTGGTGATCGGTGCTGATGAGCGCTACCTGCCCACTGACAATGGCACACTGTTCTCTACCGGCAATCACCCAGTCGAAACCTTGTTGCCGATGTATCACCTGGACAAAGCCGGGTTTGCCTTCGACATCGCGACGTTGTCGGGTAACGCGGTCAAGTTCGAGCACTGGGCGATGCCCGCGCAAGACGCCGAGGTGAAGGGCCTTTACAGCAAGTACCGTGATGCCTTCAGGCAGCCGCACAAGCTTGCCGACGTCCTGGAACAGGCGCTTGGCGAGCAGTCGGATTACATCGGTGTGTTCATACCAGGTGGTCACGGCGCGCTGATCGGCTTGCCCGAAAGCCCTGACGTGAAGCGTGTGCTCGAATGGGCCTTTGCCCAGGACAAGTTCATCATTTCGCTGTGCCACGGCCCGGCGGCATTTCTGGCGACAAGTGCCACCGAGGGTAGCGACGACTCGGTGTTCAAGGGCTACAAGATCTGCGCGTTCCCGGATGCGCTCGATGCCAAGACACCTGATATCGGCTACATGCCGGGCCACCTCACCTGGAAGTTCGGTGAGCGGCTCAAGGCCCTGGGTGTGGAGATCATCAATGATGACATCTCCGGGCTCGTCCATCAGGACCGTAAGCTGCTGACCGGTGACAGCCCGTTGGCAGGCAATGCCTTGGGCAAGCTGGCGGCGACCGCGTTGTTGAAGGAGGCCAACGGTCAATGACGCCCGCCGAGGCTGCATTTCGGGCGGTGCTCACGATGCAACAGGCCTCTGCGATGCCTGCCATTCAGGCGGCTGTGCGTGAGTTCGCACAGCCTCTGGGCTACGACCGATACGTGTTGTTTTCGGTATCTGTCACCGCTGAAGACCTTGTTGACCGTGTGTTCTGGGTAGAAGGCCAGTGGTGGGAGGATGGCCAGGAAGTGGATGCCAAGGCTTACGTGCGGCATTGTCCGGTCACCCGGCACATCCTTGAAGCGCGTGAAGCCTTCTTCTGGTCCAAGACCCATCAGGCAGGAACAGAGCGGTATCGGGTGGTCCGCCGCCCGGCAGGGCCAGGGCTGCAGGGTGTACAAGTGCCTGTATTCGGGCCTGCCGGGCTGGAGGGCGCCATGAGCCTGGGCGGTCAACGTGTATCGAGCGGTTCCGAAGCCTGCCTTGCCCTGGTCATTGTCGCCGAAGCGGCGTTCAGGGCCGCTCGCCGGCTGTCGATGGCACCGGCAACTTCGGCTGCAAGGCTGCTGACGGCCCGGGAACGTGAGGTGCTTACCTGGACGGCGGCCGGCAGCCGACAAGCCGATATTGCCATCAGCCTGGGCTTGTCGGAACGCACAGTGGAAAACCATTTGCGTTCTGCGCGTCGGCGGCTGGGGGTGGCTACGACCGCCCAGGCGATCAAGGTTGCGATTAGCAAGGGGGAACTGGTGCAAGACTGAGCTCCAACCCTCACTAACCGCCGGTGGCGGCTTCGCATCGGTGGCTGGCCGTTTGCAGCTCTGCTTCGAACGCATCCAGCCCCGCATAGATCAGCTGGAGGCTGCTGATCTGAGCCATCACTTGTTGTTTCTTGGCCGCGATCGCCTGGGCAGCGACCGACCACAGCAGCTCAAAATCATCTTGCCCCTGCAGGATGCCCTGCATTTCCTTGAGCTTGAAGCCGAGCTGCTGGGCGCACTTGATGAACTTCAGGCGCGCCACCGTTCGCGGGTCATAGACCCGATACCTGCCATGGCGCACGGGCGTTGGCAGCAGGCCGATGGCCTCGTAATGGCGGATGGTTTTGATCGTAGTGCCCGATAGCAGGGCGGCTTTGCCGATGTACATGAAGGTCCTTTTCAGCAAGGGTGCAACGCATCTTGGCACAGGGTTGGTCTGGCTGGAAATCTGGCCGTTGTCAGCGGCGGGCAAGGGTCTCTGCCTGCTTTAGCCAGGCTTCGCGGCGTGGCGCATTGGCAACCAGCACGGGGCCAAACGTCAGCGTTCTCAACGGTCGGATACCACAGAACTGCAAGGTAGTCTTGCGCAGCTGATGCAGCCCAGGCATGCGATATATCCAACGGTAATACCAGGGCGGCGTGTCCAGGGTTACCAGCAGGTCGGCAGTGCGGCCCTTGAGCAGCGGTTTGGGAAACGCCTTACCCGGCTGATAGCGGAATGCGAAGCCCGGCAGGAATACCCGGTCGATGAAGCCTTTCATCAGCGCCGGAATACCGCCCCACCAAATGGGGTAGACGAATACCAGGTGGTTGGCCCACAGCAAATCGGCCTGGGCCGTCAGCAGGTCAGGCTCCAGTGCCTGCACCTGTTTGTAGCCGTGGCGTAGGACGGGGTCGAACCTCAGGTCGCCCAAGGGCAGTACGCGTGATTCATGGCCCGCACCCTGGGCTGCCTCGGTGTACCGAGCGGCCAATGCTGCACAGAAGCTCTCGGCACAGGGGTGCCCCAGTATGATCAGTATCCGTTTACCCATTGCAGTGTTCACCCGCAGCAAAAGGCAGGACGGTAGCGCCTGCCCCATACGGGAGAGTCAACACCTGAACTCACACTGGCCAGGGCTACTTCAAATACTCTCCCGCACCACCAGCTGGCACGTCAGCAGGTTCAAGCGTGGTATATCGCCTTCGCCCGCCAGGGCGCCCAGGTGCTGCAACACCCGCTGCGCCGCCACCACACCGATTTCTCGCGAGGGTGGCCGTACGGTGGACAGGCTGGGCAACAGCATCTGCGCGAAGGCGTAGTCGCCAAAGCCCATGACCGCCACGTCTTCGGGTACCCGTAGCCCGGCGCGCTGGCTTGCGAGCAGGGCGCCTGCGGCCAGGTTGTCATTGGCGAACATGATCGCATCCGGGGCGGGAGTGCGGCGCATCAGCGCTTCCAGCGCCTGGCGGCCGGCTTCGAATGGCGCTGCGTCAGCGGGTGGGACGAACACCCAGGGTTCCAGGCCCGCTTCGAACAGCACCTGGGCATACCCGTCACGCCGCTCCAGGGCGCTGTAGTCGCCAGCGACGCTGTTCTGCACGAATGCGATGCGCTGGTAGCCTTTGTCCAGCAAGCAGCGGCATGCCAGTTGGCCCGCCTCGAAATGACGAAAACCCACCTGCAGCGCAGGGCGTTCAGGCACGTAATCCCAGATTTCAACCACGGGTCCGTCCGCTTCGGCCAGCATCTTTTCGGTAGCGGGGCTGTGGTAACGGCTGGTGACCACCAGTGCCGCTGGCGACCATCCCAGAAAGGCCCGCACCGCCTGTTCTTCCTGCTCTTGGCTGAAATAGCTTGAGGCCAGCAGTAACTGGTAGCCGAATGTACTCAGGGTATCGCTGAAGGCTTGCAGGGTATCGGCGAAAATCGGCCCGGAGATGTTCGGGATGACCAAAGCCACGATACGCCCGCGCGCGGAGGCGAGGCCGCCGGCCACCCGATTTGGCACATAGCCCATCTGCTGCACGGCAGCTTGGATCCGCTCGCGCAGCGGTTCGGAAACCTGCTCCGGCTGGTTGAAGTACCGCGAAACGGTGATCGACGACACCTTAGCCACTCGGGCGACTTCCGCCAGCGTGACGCGCCCGGCCCCGCGGCGCTTTCGAGTGGGTTCATTGGGCTTGTTCACGCTAACGCCCTGGCAACTGTGGCTAATAGAGGGCTCATGTTAGCGCTAACCAGAGCGCTTGAAGCAAATAGCCAAAAGGCATAAATGGCGCACTTTTCAGTATTTGACGTGCTATGCAGGCCGCTTGGATACTTGCTCTGTTAGCGCTAACAAGCGCTGCTGTTGGCAAGCGCCTGCCACTCGCACGAGCGAGACCAGACACCCACAGCTTCTCTTTCGTCTGGTTTATCAGGGCAGTGTGCATCATGCAGAAAAGCCGCAATCGGTCTTCTTTCAAACCCCCACGCAAACCCTTGGCTACGGCTGTGCTCCTGGCTGCCATAGGGCAGGGCGCCCAGGCAGAAGAGGCTGTGCAGCCTACTGCGCTGGGGGCCGTCACGGTTACAGCCACCCGCCGTGAGGCACCTCTGCAAAAGGTGCCGGTGGCCGTTTCGGTAGTGGAGGGCGAGCAACTGGAGCGGGATAACCGCAACAACGTCGCCAGCATCGTGCAGCAGGTACCCACCCTCAACTACCGGGCCGGCGCTTCCAACAAGGATACTTCGCTGTTCATCCGTGGCGTGGGCACCATTTCGACCTCACCCGGTGTAGAGCCCACGGTCGCCACGGTGGTCGATGGCGTGGTGTTCGGCCGCCCCGGCCAATCTACCCTCGACCTGCTTGACCTCGAACGTATCGAAGTGCTGCGTGGCCCGCAGGGCACACTGTTCGGCAAAAACGCATCGGCCGGCGTACTCAATGTGATCAGCAAGGCCATCCCGGAGCAGACCCAAGGGTATGTGGATTACGCTCATTTTGGTGGGGGCGACGAGAACCGCCTGCGCTTCGGCATTGGCGGGCGCTTCGATGAGCACCTGAAGGGCTCGCTGAGCACGTTGTGGGGCGGCTATGACGGCAACGTGGACAATGTTGCCAACGGCCACCGCGTCAATGGCTACACACGCAAGGGCGCACGCGGCAAGCTTGAATTCGAGCCGGACGAGGCGCTGCGCCTTACCCTGATCGCGGACTACATGAAAGGCGAAGATACCCTGCCCAGCGGTGTGGTCACCCGTGCGGGCAACGCCTTTGCCAGCCAGTTGCGGCCGGTGACCGCCAGTGCTCACAACCGTGACATCAACAGCGACTTCAAGACCCACGTCGAAGACGAAAACCAGGGCTTGTCTGCGCAGCTGGACTGGCAACTGGGCGACTTCACCCTGACCTCGATCAGTGCCTGGCGGGGCTGGAACAACACCCAGTACCAGGACGGTGACCGGCGCGCCTTGCTGCCGCTGACCGCCTCCCATGACAAGGGCACGGTCGATTACGACCAGTACAGCCAGGAATTTCGCCTGACCTCGCCCAAGGGCCAGTTCAATGAATATGTACTGGGCGCCTTCTACATGCACGGCAAGTCGCAGGAAACCTACCAGCGCCTGTCGGTGAATGGCGGCATCGCCAACCTTGGCCGCGCCAATTACGCTACCCGCAACGACAGCGTGGCGCTGTTCGGCGAGAACACCTTCAACTTTACCGACGACTTGCGCGCCATCTTCGGGCTGCGCTGGACCCACGATGACCTCGACTATGATCACCGCCGCGTGTCCACCTCGGCCACCGCTGTGACCGGTATCCAGCCCTCTACCGCCAGCAAAGGGTCGGTGGACGAGGACGGGTGGAGCGGGCGGACCGGGCTGCAGTACGATTTCAACGACAACCTGACCGGCTATGTCACCTATTCCCGGGGCTACAAAGGCCCGGCCTACAACGTGTTCTTCAACATGCAGCCGCGTGACACCCAGGCGCTCAAACCCGAAACCTCCGACGCCTACGAGATCGGCCTGAAGAGCACGGCGCTGGACAATCGCCTCACCGCCAACCTGGCTGTCTTCCACACCGATTACGACAACTACCAGGCGAACTTCTTCGACACCGTGGCCAACCAGGTGGTCACCCGGCTGGTCAACGCCGGCAAGGTCAAGACCCAGGGCGTAGAACTGGATGCCAGCCTGCAGGCCACCTCGCGCCTGAAGCTGTCGGCCGCCGTGGCCTACACCAAGGCGCGCGTCGATCATTTCAACTGCCCGCCAGGGGCAGCCGCCAACTGCAATATCGACGGCGGCCACCTGCCGTTCACCCCGGACTGGAAAACCTACCTGCGGGCTGACTACGTGATCCCGCTGGACAACGGCCTGGACGTGGAACTGAGCAGTGATTACAGCTGGCAGGACGCCGTGCAGTTCAGCCTCGACCAGAACCCGGACACGGTCCAGGGCGCGTATGGCATCTGGAATGCCAGCGTCGCCCTGGCCGACTACAACGCCGGCTGGCGCGTGGCGCTGCTGGGCAAGAACCTGGGCGACAAGTCGTACGCGCAGATGCTTTCCAGTGGCGGTGACTACATCTACCGCTCGGTGCCCCGGGACGACGGGCGCTACTTCGGCGTGCAACTGCGCAAGGACTTCTGAGCCTGCGGCTGCCGTATTTGTGTATTGAAGGAGAACCCCATGTCCCGTCAAATGAGCCTGGGCGCGTTTCTGATGGCTACCGGGCACCACATTGCCGCCTGGCGCCACCCGGAGGTGCCGGCGGACCCGCTGGACTTTGCCATCTACCGGCGCACGGCGCAGATCGCCGAAGCGGCGTGCTTCGACGCCCTGTTCGTCGCCGACAGCGTGGCAGCGCCCGCCGAACTCTGGGCGAGCCTTAGCGCCCGCTCGGTGCACTTCGAACCGTTGACCCTGCTGTCGGCGCTCAGCGCGGTCACCGAGCGCATCGGGCTGATCGCAACCGCCACCACCAGTTACAACGAGCCGTACCATGTGGCACGTAAATTCGCTTCGCTGGATCATTTGTCTGCGGGGCGTACCGGGTGGAACCTGGTGACTTCTGACGCGGCCGCCGAGGCTGGTAACTTCGGCCTTGAGGCGCATATTTCGCACGCCGAGCGCTACGCCCGTGCCCGTGAATTCCAGCAGGTAGTACAAGGCTTGTGGGACAGCTGGGCGGACGATGCCTTCGTGCGTGACAAAGCCAGCGGCCTCTTTCACCCGCCCCATGCGGTGCGCACGCTCGACCACGTCGGTGAGCACTTCCGTGTCAAAGGCCCGCTGAATGTGGCCCGCTCGCCACAGGGGCGGCCTGTACTGGTCCAGGCGGGTTCCTCAGAAGCCGGTCGCGCGTTGGCGGCACAGAGCGCCGAAGTGGTGTTCACCGCACAGCCCAGCCTGGAAAAGGCACGGGCGTTCTACGCCGACGTAAAAGGGCGACTGGCCAAGTACGGGCGGGATCCGAACGCCCTTAAGATCATGCCCGGTGTGTTCGTGGTAGTGGGGCAGAGCCAGGCACAAGCCGAAGACAAGTACCAAGCGTTTCAGGACCTGGTCGACCCCCGTGTCGGGGTGGGCCTGCTGGGGCGCATGCTGGGCAACTTCGACTTGTCCGGCTACCCGCTGGACGGCCCGCTACCACCGCTGCCGCCCACCGACAACGGCCAACGCAGCCGCCAGGCTTTACTGACCGAGCTGGCCGGCAGCGAGCAACTGACCTTGGCGCAGCTGGGCCGACGCATCGCTGGGGGGCGAGGGCACCACAGCGTGGTGGGCACGCCGTCGCAGATTGCCGATGAACTGCAGGCCTGGTTCGAAGGCAGTGCAGCCGATGGCTTCAACATACTGGTCCCCCACCTGCCGTTGGGGCTCGAAGACTTCGCCCTGCACGTGGTGCCCGAACTGCAGCGACGTGGCCTGTTCCGTCGCCACTATCAAGGCAAGACGCTGCGCGAGCATCTAGGCCTGCAACGCCCGGCCAACCCCCATTTTGTTTGACGAGAATCCCCATGAGCTATCACGCAAACCCCGACCGTTATGCACGCATGCCCTACCGCCGGGTAGGGCGCAGTGGCCTGGTGCTACCGGCCCTGTCACTGGGGCTGTGGCACAATTTTGGTGATGCCACGCCCATCAGCACCCAGCGCGCCTTGCTGCATACCGCCTTTGATGCCGGTATCAACCATTTTGACCTGGCCAACAACTACGGCCCGCCGTACGGCAGCGCCGAGGTGAATTTCGGCCGCCTGCTGCGCGAGGACCTGCGCAGCTACCGGGATGAACTGATCATCTCCAGCAAGGCCGGTTGGGACATGTGGCCCGGGCCGTACGGGCAGGGCGGCAGCTCGCGCAAATACCTGATCGCCAGCGTGGACCAGAGCCTGGCGCGTCTGGGGCTGGACTATGTGGATATTTTCTATTCCCACCGCTTCGATGCCGATACCCCGCTGGAAGAAACGGCCATTGCGCTGGCCGATATCGTGCGCCAGGGCAAAGCGTTGTACATCGGTATCTCGTCCTACTCGGCAGGCAAAACCGCCGAGATGGCAGCGCTGCTCGACACGCTCAAGGTGCCGCTGCTGATCCACCAGCCGTCCTACAACCTGTTCAACCGCTGGATAGAGCGCGACCTGCTCGACACCACAGCGGCCGTGGGTGCCGGGGTGATCGTGTTCACCGCGTTGGCCCAGGGGCTGCTCAGCGACAAGTACCTTGACGGCATCCCGGCCGATGCACGGGTCAACCGCGCAGGCGGCGGGTCGCTGCTGCCCCAGCATTTGTCCGAAGCCAACATCGCCCGTGCTCGCGCCCTGAATGCCATCGCCCACCAGCGTGGCCAGAGCCTGGCCCAGCTGGCATTGGCCTGGACCTTGCGCGACCCACGGGTGACCTCGGCACTGATCGGCGCCAGCCGGCCGGAACAGATCACCGAAAACGTCGCAGCCCTCGACAACCTGGCGTTCAGCGCCGAGGAGCTGGCGGCCATTGACCAGTACGCCGTTGAAGGCGGGATAAACCTCTGGGAAAAGCCCTCGACCGACTGGAAGGAATAAACCATGGCGCTTTTACGTGTTGCCCTGTTGCTGCTGGCAGCGCTGGCGGGTCTCGCCCATGCCGGCGACCCGCCCAGCCTGCGCATCGGTTATCAAAAGGGCTCGATCAGCCTGGTGCTGGCCAAGCAGCACCAGTTGCTGGAACAGCGCTTCCCGAACACTCAGGTCCAGTGGCTGGAGTTTCCCGCGGGGCCGCAGATGCTCGAGGCGCTGAACATTGGCAGCCTGGACATTGGCGCCACCGGTGACATACCTCCGATCTTCGCCCAGGCAGCAGGGGCCGACCTGCTGTACATCGGGGCTGAGCCGGCCAAACCCCAGGCCGAAGTGATCCTGGTGCCCAACGGCAGCCCGATTACCCAGGTGGCCGGGCTCAAGGGCAAGCGTATCGCCCTGCAAAAGGGGTCGAGTGCGCACAACCTGGTGCTGCGTGCGCTGGCAAAGGCAGGCTTGAGCATCCGCGACGTACAGTGGGTGTTCCTGGCCCCGGCTGACGCCCGCGCTGCCTTCGAGCGTGGCAGCGTGGATGCCTGGGCGATCTGGGACCCGTTCTATTCGGCCATGGAACTTGAGGGCAAGGCGCGGCTGCTGGCCGACGGGCAGGGGTTGGGCTTGAGTGGCCCCTTCATGCTGGGCGCCCGGGCCTATGTACAGGGCCACCCACGGTTCGTCGCGCAGGTGCTTGACGAAATCAGCCGTGCCGAGGCGCTGACCCGCAGCGACGAAGCCGGCAGCGTGCGGTTGCTGGCGGCGTTCATGGGCCTGCCGGAGGCGGTGGTGCAGCGCAGCTTCAGCCACCGGCCGCCATCACCGGTACTGCCGGTGAGTGACGCGGTGGCTGCGGCTCAGCAGAAAACGGCTGACCTGTTTTTCGAGCACAAACTGCTCCCGAAGCGGGTGCGGGTGGATGCATCGATTTGGCAAAGGCCATGAGGGATCGTGAGGCTCGCGGGTATTTCCAGTGTGGCTGTCGGAAAGTTCGGCGGTGCTCGCCTGCGATCAGCCCCAGAAAACCAGGTAGATCTTGCAGGCCACCATGATGACCAGCAAACCCAGCACCACCCGCGCTAACCAGGGTTTGCTGGGTGGTGCGCCGTCCGGGAAGTGGTCAGCGGGCGTTGCCGGCAGTACGCCTTTGCGTTGCAGGCGCATTTCATGCAAGCGCTGGCGCATGCCGCGATGGCGTTTGCTGTTGATCACCAGCAAACCCAGCAGGGCCAGTGCCAGCACCGCCAGTTGCCCTGGGCCGGCGTAGCGAGTGCCGAACAGGCTGGCGGCTACCAGCGCGGGCGCCAGCAGGCAAGGCACTACCAGCCAGATGCCCCAACGCAAACCCCGGATGAAGGCGAACTGACCTGTGCACAGCAGTAGCACCAAGCCCAGCAGTACTGCCATGGTGTAGTTCCCGCTGTCAGGCACACCACGCAGATAACTGTGTTGCCAGAGCGCGATGCCGCTTCCTGACGCCAGCGCACAGAGCAAGAAGCCGCCCGCAAAGCTTGGGAAAAACCGCGCCATGAACGCGTCGAATTGGCCGCCGCTCAGTCGCCTTGGGTGTTTCATCGCAACACTCCTTGTCAGTGATTCAGGCTGTCATTGCCTTGATGCAGGGCGCGAACAATAGCAGATTATGCGTTTGTACCCGAAACCGCTGCGGCACTGCCAAAGACGCTCAGCCTGATGCCGAGACAAGTCACGCGCTGGCGGGCAAGAGGATCACAAAATTCTTTTTCATGTCTTCGAGCACAGTCCATTTGCCCTTGGCGCCTGGTTCGATAATGAACGTGTCGCCAGCGGCGAGTGTGACCGGGGCGCAACCCTCGAGCTCGATGACGCAGCGCCCACCCAGAACGTGGCAGAACTCCCAGACTTTGTAGTCGATGCGCCAGGCGCCGATGCTGGCTTCCCACTCCCCGGAAATGCGGCCTTGCTGCTCATCGTGATAGTACTTGGAGGTCAGCGTGTGGGGGTCACCTTCCAGGACTTCTTCGAAAAAGGGAAGGTCGCGCACCGGTTGGATATCCAGGTCGCGGAATACGGTCAGCGTCTTGTTCATCATTATTTCTCGAGCAGGTTGTGGGTAGGGCGATACATCAAGTAGGCGTCACCGGTGACGCCCAGCATCGGGTGCGCAACGATCTGGCAGGTTTTAACAACCTGGAAGCCATGGCGTTCATAGAACCGGCGTGCGCCGTGGTTTTCGGCATAATCGATCAGGCATAGCCCCTCCAGCCCGGCATCATCGGCGCGCTGCTGGGCATGGCGAAGAAACTGCACGCCAAGCCCCTGGCCGCGCCAGGCCTCATCCAGGGCGAGGCTGGAGATGTACAAGGTGTTGGGTACTTCCATGTCGGCATAAGGCGCAAGCACCGGGTCGGTCTCGACATGCCCGTCGGGCGTGGCGTGCAAGGCGTAGCTGTGCATCATACCGATGACGCGCCCTGCGTCGGTGGCCATCAGGCAGTTCTTGTAGGAGAAGTCGCCCTGCTCCCGGGCATAGCGGGCCGCACCGACACTGAGCAGTGCTTCACCCGGTGCGGCGAGCTTGCTCCATATGTAATCGGCCATGCCCTCTGAGGTCAGTTGAAAGAAGCGCGCGATATCGTGCGCATCCGAGGCTTGAGCGGGTCTGAATTCGATGGGCATGCAAGGTGCTTCCGTGGCATCGGGTGGTTAGTTTCTAAAGGGTTACGCCTTTGGCAAGGTGGCAGATTAGGAGGTTGGAAACGTTGCCATCATGCTCTGGGCGAACACTGTCAACACAGGGTGCGACGTTGCCTTCCTGCTCCGACCTTTACCTGGGATGCCTTCAAGGGTGTACAGAATGGCGTGTCTATTTTTGACAAGGGCACGTCCTCTCAAGGCGATAGAGGCCCCTCTTGGCGGGCCATAATTCACATAACGGCTTACTGCGCGCTACCGGTAAGCCGCTGCACTATCTGCGAGTAAGCAGCCTCGTCTCATAATTCCAACGCTGCAGCGCCCCGCACCGGCCCGCCGGTAGCACCTCATAACTATAAATTTCCAATCACACTCAACGCCGCGCTGCGACTGTGCGGATTGCGTTCGCGCACCTTTTGAGACGACTGCCATGATCGCTACTTCTGTTTCTGCGGCCGGTGTTGCCCCCGGTCATCGTAATGCACTGCTCTGGGCGCATATCGCTGCCTTGCTGTTCGGCCTTACCGGTATCCTCGGGGCGTTGATCCTGGCAGACGCCAGTATCATCACCTTTGGCCGGGCGACCTTTGCCTTCATTGCGCTGGGTTTCGTTGCGGGCCTTAAAGGGACGCGTCTACTCGACGCCCTGACCTGGCGCAACGTGCCCGTGCTTGGCCTTACCGGCACGTTGTTGGCAGCACACTGGGTGACATTCTTCATCGCTGTAAAGGTCGGAGGGGTAGCGGTAGCCACGCTCGGTTTCGCCAGCTTCCCGGCCTTCATTGCCCTCATCGATCTGCTGTTCTTCCGCGAACGCATCAGCCGTAGCGAAGGGCTTTTACTGCTGATGGTAACGGCTGGCCTGGTACTGGTGGTGCCTACGTTCGACCTGCTCAACGAGGGTACTGTCGGGCTGATCTGGGGGCTGGGCTCGGGCGTTTCATTTGCGTTGCTGGCAGTGGTGAACCGGCGGCACACCACGCACATGAAAGCCTTGCAGGTGGCGTTCTGGCAGAACGTTGTGGTTGCCCTGCTGATGGTGCCGTTCGCGTTTGATCATCTGCCGGCTACCGGTCTGCATGCACAGGACTGGATGTACCTGGCGCTGCTCGGCGTGTTCTGCACCGGGCTTTCGCAGTTTCTCTTCGTCAAGAGTCTGGAGGGTTTGCAAGCGCGTACCGCGGGCATGATCATCGCCCTGGAGCCCGTTTACGCCATCCTTGGCGCGTGGTGGCTGTTCGAGGATGAGCCATCGCTGCGCATGGCTGCAGGGGCATTGTTGGTTGTTCTGGCAACGGTACTCGGTGCGCGCTGCAAGCCTACCCCCCATTGACGCCGCGAACCGGACACTGAGCCCGGGTGTGCTGTTGATGGAGCCGGGGCTCACTTCACTTCACGCTGCATGCTTTTAATGCACCCAAAGCGTTTCTCCTTGGAAGGGCTGTAGCCGAAGAATGCCGTATAGCATTTGCTGAAATGGCTCGCTGAAACGAAGCCGCAGGCGATCGCCACACTCAGTAGTGGCAGCTCTGAGTACTGCAGCAGGCGGCGGCTTTCGGTAATGCGCAGCTCCATATAGTACCGAACAGGGGTAGTGCCCAGTTGGTGCTGAAACAGGCGGCCTATCTGCCGCTTCGAACGGCCTACATAGCTGGCCAGCTGATCCTGGCTCAAGGGCTCTTCAAGGTTGGCGCTCATCAGGTTGATGGCCTCGCGCAAAGGCTCGCTGATGTTCGCATGGGGAGCCGGGCTGGAGCGGCGGTAGCGCGACGCCTCAAAAGCCAGGATCGCGGTGATGCCGTCGGTGAGTTGCGTACCCCGTTTCGTGCCCAGCCATTCGAGCACCATATTGAACGCGCCGGCAGGGCTGGCAGCGCTCAAGCGGTCCCGGTCCACCACGAAGCTCTCGGAGCTGACATGGCTGCGCGGCGCTGTCTCGGCCACTGTGGCTCGGTGCTCGGGGTGCACGGTGCAGCGGTAGCCATCCAGCAGCCCGGCTTGGCTCATGAACCATGCACCATTCCAAAGCCCTGCAAGTGCAACGCCTTTGTGCGCGAGCGCCTGCAGCCAGCCCGTCAATTGCACCGAAGCGACCAGTGGGGTGCGCAACCCTGCGCAGATCACCAGTAAGTCGAGTGGCTGCTGAAGGGCTGCGGTGATGGCTGCTGCGGGGCAGATCACAATGCCCAGGTCGCTGGTGACGGCGGCCCCATCAACACTGAAGGTGCTGCTGGCGCAACTTCCGGGCTGGATCAGGTTGGCGGTGACGAGTGTATCCAGCGCCTGCGTGAATGCAGGAAGGGAAAAGTGCTCAAGCAGCAGGAAGCCAACCTGCGTCTGCTGCCTGACACCAGCATCGACCGATGGCGTGAAGCGTGAGTTGTGACCGCTGAGGGTATTGCTGAAGTTGCGCGTCGGGTTCACGGCGGATTTCTCGAATATTCAAGGCGGGTTAAACGCACTGGCAGAGGGTGCTAGGGCAGGCAGCGGCTAATGTATACCAAAGATAGACAATGAATACAGTAGATGGGTATCGAGCCTGCGGCGGTATTTAAAACGTGGGTATCCGGTGGCGTTCAGGCGTAAATAGACATGATTGAGTCGCTAACAGACGTGCCGTGCGCGTGCGGCTGTGAGCGGTATCGAAAGCAGAAAAATATCTGTAGACACACTGTCTAACGCTGCCTATATTCAGTATACAGACTGTAGACATAGCGCCATCGCACGACCTCCGTGAGCTTCGAAAACCTGGGCCGTATAGGCTCGGTTCACCGATTGCCACGTGATCGCGAGGCGGGATGAGGAACAGGCGCTAACAACAACAACTGGTTCCTGAAATGATAAAAATAAGTTCGTTGCCCGCTGACGACACAACATGCGGCTGGTACCACCTCAGTAAAGGGCGGCAGATCAAGCCCCCGCATACCGGCCACACCCATGCTCGCTGGGTGGTGGTGGGTGCTGGCTTTACGGGCCTGGCCGCTGCTCGGCAATTGGCATTGCACTTTCCGGACGACCAGGTCGTTCTGCTGGAGGCCCAGGAGGTGGGCTACGGCTCGTCTGGCCGTAACGCCGGCTTTGCAATCGACCTGCCGCACGATATTGGCGCCGAAGACTACATCGGTGACATTGGCATTGCCCGTACCACCCTCAAGCTCAATATCAGTGGCCAGTCGTTGCTCAAGGACCTGGTGGAGCGTTACCAGATCGACTGCCAGATGAAGCATTGCGGCAAATACCAGGCAGCCGTCGAGCCGCGCGGTATTGCGGTGCTGGAAGCGTATCGACGGGGCCTGGACAAACTCGAACAGCCCTATCAGATGATCGAGGCGGATGAGTTGCCTGAGCACATCGGCACCCACTTCTATCGCAAGGCGCTGTTCACGCCGGGTACCTCGCTGGTGCAACCCTCGGCACTGGTCAAAGGCCTGGCAGATCACCTGCCCGCCAACGTCACGTTGTACGAACACACGCCGATCACCGACGTCGCCTATGGCGCTCAGACCGTGCTCAAGCATGCCAACGGCTCGATCACCGCCAACAAGCTGGTGCTCACTACCAATGCCTTTGGCATGAGCTTCGGGTTCCTGAAAGGGCGCATGTTGCCGGTGTTCACCTACGCCAGCCTGACCCGGGTAATGACCGATGAGGAACAAGCGCGCCTGGGCGGCAAGCCTTACTGGGGCGTGATCCCTGCAGACCCATTCGGCACCACGGTGCGGCGTACGCCGGACAACCGCCTGCTCATTCGTAACAGCTTCAGTTTCAACCCGGATGGCCGTGCAAACCGCAAGTTCATCGACAGGTTCGCGGCCCGTCATCGCGACGCCTTCACGCGTCGTTTCCCGATGTTGCCCAACATGCCGTTCGAATACACCTGGGGCGGCGCCTTGGCCATGTCGCGTAACCACATGGGGTTTTTCGGCGAACTGGCGCCAAACGTGTACGGCGCCCTGTGCTGCAACGGCCTGGGTGTGACCCGGGGCACGGCCACCGGAAAACTGTTGGCCGACTGGCTGGCGGGGGAGCACAACGAGCTCATCGACTTCGTGCGCAAGACGCCCGGGCCCAATGCCAACCCGCCCGCACCCCTCATGTCGCTGGGCTTGAACATGAACCTCAGGTGGGGGCAATACCGGGCGGGCAAGGAGAGCTGAGCCCTTTCAACGCCTTGAATGCCGTGGCCGGCCTTGGCCGCTGGCTGAACAGGTCGGCACTACAGCGGTAGCAGGAGAAAATAATGACAAACTCTGATGTATCGATTGAAGACGTTCCTATCAGCCGCTTTCACCAGTTGCTGACGGTCAGGTCCGGCGGCGGTTCGTTCGTGGACGGCTATGTGCTGAGCATTATTGGCGTGGCTATGTCACAGATGTCCGTGGGCCTGGGGCTGACCAGTTTCTGGCAGGGCATGATTGCGGCCTCCGCCCTGATGGGTATTTTCTTCGGCGGGTTTTGCGGCGGGTGGTTGACTGACCGGTTTGGTCGCAAACGGGTCTTTTTCGTCGGGCCCACCTTTTTCATCCTGGCGTCGTTGGCCCAGCTTTGGGTGGACTCGGCGCTCGCGCTGTTCCTTTTGCGCTTCGCGATCGGCATTGCAGTCGGGATTGAGTACCCGGTGGCAACTTCGCTGTTGGTGGAGTTTTTGCCCAAGAAAAGCCGTGGCCCACGCCTGGCGACCCTGACGGTGCTGTGGTTCGCTGGCGCCGCAACGGCCTACATGACCGGTGAGGCCATTCTGCTGCAGGGTGGGGATGATGCGTGGCGCCTGGTGCTGGCCAGTGCCGCCGTGGTCGGCGCCGTGTTGTTTGCGCTACGCCTGGGCACCCCCGAATCACCGCGGTGGTTGATCAGCAAAGGCAGAACCGCAGAGGCCGAGCAGGTCATCAAAAAGGTGTATGGCGAGGCGTTCTCGCTGCGCAACCTGCCCGAAGAGCCCAAGACCCGCAAGCTCTCGTTCCTCAGCCTGCTGCACTCGGGTTACGGCAAGCGCATGTTGTTCGTCACGATGTTCTGGACCTGCTCGGTGATCCCGGTATTCGCGGTTTATGCATTCGCGCCGAAGGTGTTGGGTGCGCTCAACCTCAAAGGGGAGTGGGCGTCGATAGGCTCTGTGGCCATCACCAGCCTGTTCGTGGTCGGGTGCATCATCGCCACCCGTTTGCTCAACACCTTGGGCCGACGCACCACACTGCTGCACAGCTTTCTGTGGTCGGGCCTGGCGCTGCTTGGCCTGGGTGCCTGCAGTGCCGGCTCCGAGATGCTGATTTTGGTGCTGTTCGGTGCGTACGCCTTGTTCATTGGTGGCGCCCAGGTACTGCAACTGGTCTACCCCAACGAGTTGTTCCCGACCGAGATCCGCGCTGGCGCAGTCGGCGTGGGTACCTCCCTGTCTCGCGTAGGGGCGGCGGTGGGCACCTGGCTCGTGCCAATTGGCCTCGACACCTATGGCATCGGCGCAACGATGTACGCAGCGGCGGGGGTTACGTTCATCGGCCTGGCGTTCTCGTACGTACTGGCGCCTGAGACACGCTCCATGAACCTGCAGCAGGCGGCCTCACTCGCTTGACCCAGCCAAGCCGCGGCGTGCGTGCGTCGTGGTTTTAATCCAACGACATACTGGAGATATACCGTGAAGTTCGAAGGCATCTACACACCTGCAGTGACCCCGTTGTCGGCCGACGGCTCGATTGACAAAGCGGCCTTTGCCGACGTTCTCGAATACCTGGTCGATTCGAAGGTGCACGGGGTCATCATCGGCGGTTCAACCGGCGAGTACTATGCCCACACCTCCCAAGAGCGCGTTGAACTGGCCGCACAGGCCAAGGACGTGCTTAACGGCCGCCTGCCATTGATCGTTGGCACCGGCGGCATCCGCACCGAAGACGCCGTGGCCTTCGCCCAGCACGCCAGGGACATCAAGGCCGATGCACTGCTGGTGGGCACCCCGCCGTACGCACTGCCGACCCAGCAGGAAATCGCCCTGCACGTCAAAGCGGTCGATGCAGCTGCCGGCCTCCCGATCATGCTGTACAACTACCCAGGCCGCATGAGCGTGAGCATGGGCGAAGCGTTCTTCGACGCCGTTGCTGACGTGAAAAACATCGTCGCCATCAAGGAAAGCTCAGGTGACATGGCCCAGTTGCACCGCCTGGCCATCAAGCGCCCGAACATCCAGCTGTCCTGCGGCTGGGACGATCAGGCCCTGGAATTTTTCGCCTGGGGCGCCAGGAGCTGGGTCTGCGCCGGTTCCAACTTCATCCCGCGCGAGCACGTGGCCCTGTACGAGGCCTGCGTGATCGAGAAGAACTTCGACAAGGGCCGCAAGATCATGACCGCGATGATGCCGCTGATGGACTTCCTCGAAGGAGGCAAGTTCGTCCAGGCCATCAAGTACGGCGTTGCCCTCAATGGCCTGAATACCGGCGGTGTGCGCAAACCGTTGTCCGACCTGGATGCCGCCGAGAAAGACACGCTCAAGCAGGTTGTAGCTGAACTGAAAGCCACCATCGCCCAGATCAACTAAGGAGCCTTGAACATGGCTGACTTGCTGAGCAAGGATCAATACGCGGCCATCGCCGCCGACCTGCAACTGCGCACCCAGGCGTTCATTGACGGTGAATTCCGCGACGCGATCTCGGGTAATACCTTCGTCACCACCAACCCGGCTACCGGCGAGCAGTTGGCCGAGGTCGCAGCCTGCGATGTCAACGACGTCAACGTCGCCGTGGCCGCAGCCAAACGTGTGTTCGAGCAGGGCACCTGGTCGAAGATGCAGCCGAACGACCGCAAGCATGTGTTGCAGAAGTTCGCCCAGCTGCTCGAAGACAACGCCCACGAGTTGGCAGTGCTGGAAGCGCTGGACAGTGGCAAGCCGGTCAGCGAGTGCCAGACCGTCGACGTGCCGGAGACCATCCACACTGTCCGCTGGCACGCCGAACTGATCGACAAGATCTACGACGCTACCGCCCCGACCGGCAATGCGGCAGTGACCCTGGTGGTGCGCGAAGCCATCGGCGTGGTCGGCCTGGTGCTGCCGTGGAACTTCCCGCTGCTGATGCTGGCCTGGAAGATCGCCCCATCCCTGGCTGCCGGGTGCTCGGTAGTGGTCAAGCCCGCCAAGGAAACCACCCTCAGCGCCTTGCGCGTGGCGGAGCTGGCCCATGAGGCGGGCATTCCTGCTGGGGTGTTCAACCTGGTGCCTGGCGGCGGCCGCGAAGTGGGCGAAGCCATTGGCCGCCACATGGATATCCCGATGGTGAGCTTTACTGGCTCCACCGATACGGGGCGGCTGTTCCTCAAATATGCCGCAGAGTCCAACCTCAAACGCATCGTCCTGGAGCTGGGTGGCAAGAACCCGGCGGTGGTCATGAACGACTGCGAAGACCTGGATGAAGTGGCCCAGTTCGTCACTGCCGGCGCGTTCTGGAACATGGGCGAGAACTGCTCGGCGTCCTCGCGCCTGATCGTGCACAAGGACGTGAAGGATGAGCTGCTGGCGCTGATCGGCAAGCACCTGCAAGCGTGGAAACTGGGCGACCCGCTCGACCCGGAAAACCGCCTGGGGGCGATGGTCAGCAAATCGCATTTCGAGAAGGTCAAGTCCTACCTGGACTACGCCAACGAGCACAAGCTCAACGTGGTGCAGGGTGGCCATACCGAGGGCGGCCTGCGCGTGCAGCCGACCATCGTGGATGGCGTTACCCGCGACAGCAAACTGTTCGTAGAGGAAATCTTTGGCCCGGTGCTGAGTGTGACCAGTTTCGAAACCCTCGACGAGGCGATCGAACTGGCCAACGATACCGTTTACGGCCTCGCAGCGTCGGCGTACACCGGCAGCCTGCGCAATGCGCTGCGCCTCTCGCGTGAAATTCGTGCCGGCGTGGTGACCGTGAACTGCTTTGGCGAAGGTGACGTAAGCACGCCTTTCGGTGGCTACAAGGAGTCTGGTTTTGGTGGGCGCGACAAGTCCATCTGGGCCCATGACCAATACACGGAGTTGAAGACCATCTGGATCAACGCTTCGTGATCCGAGCAGTCGCGTTGCTGTTCTGACGGCGTTCGGCACGCAACTGGCCACTGCCCCTTGGGGCAGTGGTTTTTTGGTTGGAGCCCAGGCGCCGACATCAGTAAGCCAAGGCGACCTCAACACCGCTGGGTGCAGTGTATTCGGCCATCCGCCTGCGGGAGAGCTCCCAGTGGGCCTGGACGATCTGAGTAGCAGCCTGCGGGTCGCGGCGTTCGATGGCGTCGATCATCTGGTCGTGCTGGTCGCAGGCCAGTTCAAGGTCGCGTTGCATGTCATCGGTGGTGGGGTGGCGGTAGAAGATCCGCCCGAGGCGCGCGTGATCAATCAGCAACCGGCGCAGGCTGGGCATCAGGTACTCGTTGTGCGCCATCTTGCCAATCTCGAGATGGAACGCGTCGTTGAGGATGACGCGGTTTTCAACGTCTTTACTGTCGATCGCCTGGCGAAACTGCTGCTGGATACGCTTGAGCTGTTCGATCTCCGCGTCGCTGGCGTGCAGCGCAGCCAGTTGGGTGGTGGCGATGTAGATAAGCGGTGCTGCAAGAAAGAAACTTCGCAGGGAGTCGTGGTTCATCGCTGCGACCCGCGGGGCGCGGTTGGTTTCCAGCTCGATGTAGCCCTCCGCTGCGATCTGACGTAGCAACTCGCGCACCGGCGGCCTGGACAGGCCGAATTCATTGCCAAGGGCGATCTCGTCGACGACCGCGCCAGGCGCAAGCTCCATATTCAGGATGCGGCGACGGAGTGCCTCGCTCAATACCACTTTGCGATCAATCGGGATATCCGTGGCCTTCGGCGCATTCATGGAAGACTTCTTGTTGGTCATGAGGTTGTCTACGGTTTGGATAAGGGCTTTAGAAGGTGATTAGACAGTAAGCCTACACACAGTCATGAAGGTTTTTCGCCGTCAGTCTACGGTATTGGCTTGGCCATCGCTGCTTTTATCAGGGGGGCACGCTGCTGCGCTCGGTGGCGCATCTGCCGTTCATATTGCTCCAACGCTGTACACCCTACGCCCAAGCTCAGGCGGTAGCGCTGTTCCATTCACGACAGAACAATTCCTGATTACGACTGGCCCTGGGATCGGCGCCCAGCACCTCGACGTGCTCAAGCGCAGAAGATTCAAAGGTTTGAGCCGAGTTAATGAATTCTATTTGTATACATATAGAATTCAGTGAGTATTGACCGGCTTGTGCGCCCGTGCCAGTCTCGCTGCACGCGCCCGGTGGGGAGCCCTCGGCAAGCCCGGGCGTGTACTCGGCATAGGCGTCACTTATAAATTCACAATAAAGGTAAGAGCCAATGGGTTACATGAAGAAAGCGCTCTGTGCGCTCGCGATGTTAAGCGCAGCGGTGCTCAACGCGCAGGCGGAAGACAACGTGATCCAGATGGGCACCCTGTCGTGGGAAGACCTGACACCCATTACCGGTATTACAAAGAAAGTGCTCGAAGACTCCGGCTACACGGTCAAGGTGACATCGTTTTCCGAATGGGGCATTGCCTACGCTGCACTGAGCAAAGGCGATATCCAGATTCTGGCGTCGCAGATTGACTACGTCGCTCAGGATTACTGGAACCGCAACAAGAACCGGCTGGAGAAGTTGTCCCCGGTTTCACACGGGTTGTACCAGGGCATCGCGGTGCCCAAGTACGTACCCATCGACTCCCTCGAACAACTCAACGACCAGGCCGATAAGTTCAGCAACAAGATCATTGGCATTGAGCCAGGCTCTGGGCTGATGAGCGACGCGGCGAAAGCGGTCACCGAGTACGGTATTCGGCTCAACCTGCTGGAGGGCAGCTCTGCGGCCATGACCGCGGCGCTGAAGTCGGCCATCGACCGTAAGGAATGGGTGGCGGTGACGATCTGGGAGCCTTCCTGGATGTCGCAGAAGTACGACCTCAAGTTCCTCAAGGACCCCAAAGGGGTGTTCCCGCCACCGCAGGGCTACTACTGGATCGGGCAAAAAGGCTTCGCGGAAAAGAACCCCCACGCCCGTGAAGTGCTGGCCGGGGTCTATGTGCCGCTCAGCGATATCACCGCCATCAATGGCGAAGTCAAGGACGGCAAGACCATGGACCAGGCCGTCGCGGACTGGACATCGCGTAATGCCGAGTTGATCAGACGCTGGGAAAACATCAAAAAGCCCTGACCTTAAGCGTGACCGCTGAAGGAGGGCGGTCACGTTCATGACTGCCGATCTGCCACTGACACTGCCGTAAACGACTTAAACAATAAAACCAGAAATTGCTGGGTTGACGGGTGTGAAATGAAGAGTTCAGTTAGTTGCGCTGATGATGTGCTGGTAAGTTGCCGTGGTGTGTGGAAAGTGTTCGGCGAGCATGTTGAAGATGCGATCCAGGCGAGCCGCGATCACGGCATCTCCAAAAAGCAGATACTGCAGGACCATGGCTGCGTCATCGGCGTGTCCGACGTAAGCCTGGACGTCAAGCGGGGCGAGATTTTCTGCATCATGGGGCTCTCGGGCAGCGGCAAATCGACCCTCATCCGGCTGCTGAACAAGCTGATCGAACCCAGTGCAGGGCAGGTGCTGGTCAAGGGGCAAGACCTGGCCGCGCTCGATGGCCCGGCATTGCGCAACGTCCGTTCGCAGCACATCGGCATGGTGTTCCAGAGCGTGGCGCTGCTACCCCACCGGACGGTGTTGGATAACGTCGCGTTTGGCCTGGAGGTACAGGGCGTCGCCAAGGCCGACCGGCTCTCGGCGGCCCAACGCTCGCTGGACAAGGTGGGTTTGAGCGATTGGGCCTCGCGCTACCCAAGCGAGCTGTCCGGTGGCATGCAGCAACGCGTGGGGCTTGCGCGGGTGCTTACCTGCGACCCTGAGATCATCCTGATGGATGAACCGTTCAGTGCGCTGGATCCGTTGATCCGCCGCCAGCTGCAGGACGAGTTTCGCAGCCTGACGAAATCCCTGGGCAAGTCGGCAGTATTCATTACCCATGACCTGGAAGAGGCCATCCGCCTGGGCGACCGTATCGCGATCATGAAGGACGGTGTGATCATCCAGGTCGGTACCGCTGAAGACATCGTCTTGAACCCGGCCGATGGCTATGTGGCCGACTTCGTTGCCGGGATCTCACGCTTGCATCTGGTGAGGGCGCACTCGGTAATGTCCTGTCACGCAGAGTGGGGCACGCGCCACCCACACATCGACCTCGGTACGCTACCGGTTGCAAGCCCGCAGGCCGACCTTGACGAGCTGATCAATTGCCTGGTCTTGTCCAGGCGTGAAGCCTTGCTGATCGTGGACGACGGCCAGCCCATCGGTATTGTCACACCCACCGACCTGCTCCGTGGGGTGCAAGGCGCTGAGCGGGAGGCGAGGGCATGAACCTGTCGACCTTTCCCGCCAATTTCGATGCCGCTGTAGACGCCGGGCTGGAATGGTTGACCGACAGCGGCGCCCAAGTATTCGACTGGATCAACGGGGTGCTCACCAGCCTGGTAGATGCTTTGTCATGGGTCCTGAACCTGGCGCCGTTTTACGTCGTGGCGTTGGCGATCGGCGCACTGGCCTGGCGGCTGTCGGGGCACTGGCGATCAGCAGCGCTGACGGTCATCGGTCTGCTGGTATGCGCACTGATCGGCATGTGGAGCGAGACCATGAGCACACTGGCGCTGGTCCTGGCGGCAACCACATTGGCATTGCTGGTCGGCATCCCATGCGGTGTGATCGGTGGGCTGTGGCCCAAGCTCGACGGTGTGGTCGAGCCAGTGCTGGACCTCTTGCAAACCCTGCCACCCTATATCTACCTGCTACCGGCTATCGCCTTGCTGGGTTATGGCTCGGCGACCGCCTTGGTGGCGACGTTCATTGTCGCTATCCCGCCGGTGCTGCGCCTCACTGCGCTGGGTATTCGCATGACCCCACGCGCTTTCATCGAACTGGGCGAGGCTAGTGGCACCCGCCCAATGCAGCTGTTCTTCAAGATCCGCCTGCCGTTCGCCTTGCCCAGCATCATGACTGGCGTCAATCAGAGCCTGATGATGGCGTTCGGCATGGTGGTGATTGCGGGGATCGTGGGCTCGGGGGGGCTTGGCGAAGCCATCTACGGGGCCATACGCACGCTCGATATTGCCCGCTCCATCGATGCTGCCCTGGCGATCGTCATCCTTACCCTGATCCTGGATCGACTGGCACAAAACGCCACCCCTTCGCAGCGCGAGGCCCAGAATAATGCTCACTGACATGCGCTTTTCTCCGGGTGCCGTGCTGGCGCCAGGGGTCGACTGGCTCAATGCCAACTTCCACCCGTTGTTTGCATTCATCAGCCGTGTGGTCGACGCCGTGCTGGGTGGGTTCGAGGCGGCGCTGCTGGCGCTGCCTGCGTGGGGGGTGATTGCGTTGGTCACCGCGCTCGCCCTGGTGATGATCAACGTGCGTACGGCCGTGCTGGCCGCCGCCATGCTGGGCTTCTGCCTGCTTTCGGGGTTGTGGACGGCATCCATGCAGACACTCGCACTGGTATCAGTGTCCGTGATGCTGTCAGTGATGATCGCGTTCCCGCTGGGCATCCTCGCGGCTCGGTTCAAGCGTTTCGAGCAAGCCTCCAGCCCCGTGCTGAACATCATGCAGACCGTACCGCCGTGGGTCTACCTGATACCTGCGGTGATGATTTTCAGCCTCGGCAAGGTGCCCGCCATCATGGCCACCGTGATCTACGGGGTGGCACCCATGATGCGCCTGACCACACTGGCGTTTCGCCAGGTGCCGCGCCACCTGCTGGAACTGGGCCAGGCACTGGGCGCTACGCCCCGGGTGATTCTGTGCAAGATCGAGATCCCTTCGGCTGCCCCCACACTGCTGGTAGGCCTGAACCAGTGCATCCTGCTGTCCCTGGCCATGGTGGTACTGGCCGGCCTGGTGGGCGCTGGCGGCCTTGGTGCTGAAGTGACCCGGGGCCTGACGCGCATGGAGATGGGCCTGGGGCTACGGGCAGGGCTGGCCATCGTGGCCGTTGCGTTGCTGCTGGACCGTCTGTCACGCGGCTTGCTGCAGCGTAAACCGGTACGCCAACACTAAGGAGATCTGCATGCGCAAGACGTTCTTCTGCATCGATGCCCACGCCTGTGGCAACCCGGTGCGTGTAGTGGTCGGGGGCGCGCCGTTGCTGCCCCATGTCTGCATGGCCGAGCGCCGTGCCCTCTTTTTGCGTGATCACGACTGGATGCGCAGGGCACTGATGTTCGAACCGCGTGGGCATGACGTGATGTCTGGCGCCATGATTTACCCGACGGTGCGTGAGGAATGTGATTTCGCCGTGCTGTTCATCGAAGTCAGCGGCTGCCTGCCGATGTGCGGCGCCGGCACCATCGGGCTTAGCACGGTGGTGCTCGAGCACGGGCTGGTATCACCCCGAACGCCGGGGCGGCTGGCTATCGAAACGCCAGCCGGCAAGGTGGAGGTGGAGTACGTTGAAGCCCAGGGCAAGGTGAGTTCGGTGCGGTTGATCAATGTGCCGAGCTACCTCCACCAGGCTGACCTCGAAGTATCAGTGCCAGGCCTTGGGGTACTAAAGGTAGACATCGCCTACGGGGGCAATTATTACGCCGTCGTCGAACCTCAGCCTGGCTGGCCCGGGCTGGATGGCCTGTCGGCGGCGCAGATCGTCGACCAGAGTCGGCGTTTGCGCAGTGCACTTGCCCCGCTGTGCGACCCCAGGCACCCGGAGCACGATGACATCCGCGGGGTGCACCATGTGCTCTGGTGTGATGCAGGGCGGCAGGCCGAAGCCGATGGGCGCGGTATCGTCTTTTATGGTGACAGTGCCCTGGACCGTTCGCCAGGCGGCACCGGCACTTCAGCTCGGCTGGCACAGTTGTACGGCAGAGGGCGGCTACGGGTGGGCGATACGTATTGCAGCGAGAGCCTGATCGGCACTACCTATGTCGGGCGTGTCGAGTCGGCCTGTAAAGTGGGCGAGTATGATGCCGTGATCCCAAGCGTTTCGGGGTGGGCCCGTGTGACAGGGCTGAACACGCTGTTCGTGGATGAGCGTGACCCGTTGGCGCATGGATTTCAGGTGCTGTGACGGACGGGTAGTTGCAGTGACAGGTCGAGGCCAGGGCTTGTAGCGGCACCGGCCTCGTCCTGCTTACGATCTACCTGGAGGGTAGGGGCGCTTAGCTTTAGCCTCCGCCACCCGCGCCACCCGCACCACCCGCACCACCCGCACCACCCGCGCCGGAGCCGCTTGAGCCGCCCGTGCCACCGCCCATGTTCGACCCACTACCGTTGCCGTTTCCGGTATCGGTCTCTGAGCCGTCGGTAGTGCCATCCCCACCGGTGTTGTCGGTGCCGTTGCTCCCGGTACCGCTAGCGCCGGTACCCATGCCATCTCCGGGCGTACCTGAGCCTGTGGCTCCGCCATTGCCATTCATGTGGCCGCTGTCTTGAGTTTGCGCGCCCGGTGCGCGTTGGTCGTTCATGTCGGTCGCTGCCAGCGCCAGGGGCGCGCTGGCGCCAAGACACAGAGCCAGCACTAGCGATTGGGGCTTGAGGATCTTCATGGTGTATCTCCTTTTGGATGCTCACCCTTGCTTTGTCCTGCCCGCCGGGCGACCTGTGCGATGCGGCCGACGTAAGGGACGAACAGCCTCGGCGCCACACTTTGCGGCGCACGTAAGCACGGCTCCTTGTCTAACGCGCACATTGCGGTTGAACATCACGCCAAGCCCAGGCTCTGACCAGTAATGGTCAAGCGAGGACGTTCAGATGAGCATCGAACGCAGCATCCCCGAACTTGCAGCTTGGTATGCCCAATACGACGACATCAGCTACCGGCAAGCATCGCCCGACGCCTACCACCATGAACTGGTCCGCACGGCTGAGGCCCTGCGTGACGACGGCATCATTGACTGGGACGACTGGCTGGCGCTCAAGTCGCTCGCCGACCAGGCGCATGTGCGCGCACTTGAAGATGCGGTGGCGGCCCACGTCAGTGACCCGGACGCATGAAAGCCCTGAAGATCGCCACCTTCAACATCAACGGTATCCGCAGCCGCCTGCCGGCGTTGCTGGCCTGGCTGGCGCGTGAACGGCCCGATATTGCCTGCCTGCAGGAACTGAAGGCAGCGGATCGGCAGTTTCCGCGCCAGGAGATCGAAGCAGCGGGGTACGGCTGCCTTTACCTGGGGCAGCCGGCGTGGAACGGCGTGGCCGTGCTGGCCCGTGACAGCGAGCCGCTGGAAGTTTCCCGGCACCTGCCCGGCATGCAGGACGATTACCAGAGCCGCTACCTGGAAGCTGCCGCCCACGGGGTGCTGGTGGGCTGCCTGTACCTGCCTAATGGCAATCCGCAACCCGGCCCTAAGTTCGACTACAAGCTGCGCTGGTTGGGCTGCCTGGTCAAGCATGCACAAACGCTGTACGACAGTGGTCACCCAACGGTGCTGGCCGGTGATTTCAATGTGGTGCCGACTGACATGGACATCTATAACCCGCGCACGTGGGGCAAGGATGCGCTGCTCCAGCCTGAGTCCCGTGCGGGGTTCGAACAGCTGCTGGCGCAGGGCTGGGTCGACGCCATCCGCCACGTGTACCCTGACGAGCGCATCTATACGTTCTGGGATTATTTCCGCAACCACTGGGCCCGCAATGCCGGGTTGCGGATTGACCATCTGTTGCTCAATAGGGAGCTTGCGCCCTATCTGAAAAGTGCGGGTGTCGATGCCTGGGTGCGGAATGAAGCTAAGGCCAGCGATCATGCGCCTGTCTGGATCGAGTTGGGTGCGCGTCGTCGACGCTGATAGTGCAGCTATCGCCTAATAGGCGAGACGGTGTTTGGTCACGTCATAACGCCTACGGCTGCACGCCGCCATATCAAGCGTAAGAGGGTGATTGACCAGTTAGCCAAGGCTACGCACAAAACGGTTGTCAGCAATGTCTGCATACCATGGCTAACAATGATTGTGCCGGCCAGCAATGGAAAGCCAAAAACACCGATAAAGTAAGAAAGGCTGAACAGCACCAACGATTGAGCGGTTTTTCCAGAAGGTGCTTCATTGGCAGCCAACCCGTTGATCACTGAATAGGTCAAGCCATAGCCAATACCCAGCAGGACGGCGGCCACCAGATAAGTAACAGGTGAGTTGACGGAGAACATGAACATCAGTACCGAAATGACCATCAAGGCGGTCAGCAAGAAGGACATGAGGTAGGGGTCGCGCTGGGTAATCAGTCCTGCAATCAGCAACCGGCAAGAGATGGCTGCGCACATGAACCCAAGGAAAAACACGGAGTAATCCAGGTGATGCAGAGCGGCATAGGAGGTCTGGAAGCTTGACAGGCCACCAAAGATGGCTCCCCCAAGGCCGACCATGATGATTGCGAATACGGCTTTGGAACGTAACACCGAGCCGGCTGCTTGCGCGCTGATCTTGCAGACCAACACGGGGCCGAGGTCAGCTTGCTGGCGCTTGATTTTAGGCGAGAGAAGGAAAAACAGGACACCGCCTAACAGGCTAGCCGTAGCCGCGACCATGAATGCGGATTCAATCGAGTAGCCGGCGGCAATGGCCGTGCGACCCATCAGTGGTCCAGTGCCAATCCCACTCATCATACTGCCCGAAAGGAGGGCGAAATACCTCACTCGACGGGCAGGCTCGATGATCATGGCAACAATAATGGGCCCAAGGGTGTAAAAGATACCCCAGCCAAACCCCAACACCAGGCCAAATGCCAACAATGCGGTACCGAAGGTGGTCACGCAGGCAAAGCCTGCGCATGCTAACGCCAGCAGTAATGCCCCGGCAGCGACAGCCCTGGATGCGCCAAAAAAGTCGGTTAAGTGACCCGAGAAAATCACCGCTACAACGGTGCTGATCATGGCCACCGAAATGACGACGCCGGCATCCGATTCAGTGCCACCGTGGGCCTTGAGCATCATCGATAACAGAAACGTCATGCCATAGGACATGGACAACAAGTAACTGGCGAGGCAGAAGAGGCCGAATAACCCTGTTGCCGGGGCACGTGCCGATGGTTGAGACGTGGGCATGATACTTTCCTTGTAGAGTGATCAAGCATCGACTAAAACCGCAACATGGACTTCAGCTCAGGCCACCAATGCTGTTGTCAGCCCCTCACTGTCCTGCACATGTATAACCCATTCACTGATACAAAGCTGCAAGCATAACGGGTTGCATTAGATTGTACGATCTGACGCAGCCCAGCCGGCCACGCCTTATTTCTCGATCGTGTCCCAGGAAGTGGTGTAACTCATCATGGCTCTGGCCACTGAGTTTGCCGTTTAGTTGATCACGGCCGACAGCTTGGCCTATGGATTATCGCTGACGGATTCAAAGGCCTCCAACCGCATATATCGCCGTTGTAGGCACCATTCGTCGTTCTGCTCCAGCAGCATCGCCCCTACCACCCTTGTGATCTCGGGATCGTTGGGGAAGATGCCCACGACGTCGGTGCGGCGCTTGATCTCTGCGTTGAGCCGCTCCAGTGGATGGGTGCTGTGCAGTTGCTGTCGATGCGCTTTGGGAAACGCCATGTGCGCAGAAGCGCCGCTACCATGGTGCGCTGGTCCTCGCCGACATGGGCCATGGCGTTGCGCATGAAATGCACGCGACAGCGCTGCCAGGTCGCGTTGAAGACCTTGGAAACCGCAGCCTTCAAACCTTCGTGGGCATCGGAGATGACCAACTTCACGCCACGCAGGCCGCGCCGCATAAGGCTTCGCAGGAAGTCCGTCCAGAACGGCTCGGCCTCCGACGGCCCAACCCGCATGCCCAGGACTTCGCGGCCACCATCAGTGTTCACGGCCACGGCAATTATTACAGCGACCGAGACGATGCGCCCGGCCTCCCGCACCTTGACGTACGTGGCGTCGATCCACAGGTAAGGCCAGTCGCCTTCCAAAGGGCGATCAAGGAAGGCGTGGACGCGTTCATCGATCTCGCCAGCCAGCCGTGACACCTGGCTCTTGGAAATGCCGGTCATGCCCATGGCCTTGACCAGCTCGTCCACCGAGCGCGTTGAAACGCCTTGGATATAGGCTTCCTGGATCACCGCCGCCATGGCCTTCTCGGCAGTACGACGAGGCTCAAGAAAGCCGGGGAAATAACTGCCCTGACGCAGTTTCGGGATCTTGAGATCGACATCGCCAGCGCGGGTTTGCCAGAGGCGATCCCGGTAGCCGTTGCGGCTGTTGATCCGGTCAGGGCTTTTAACGTCGAAGCCGGCGCCGCACAGGCTTTCGACATCGAATTCCATCATGCGTTGGGCAACGAACTGGATCATTTGCTTGAGCAGATCAGCGTCTGCCCCTTTCTCAACCAACTCGGTCAGTGCGATAGTGGGCTTGGTCATCGTGGTTTCCCTGGTGAGTGTTAGGTCTTCGCAAACTCAACGTTAGCCAAGAACCACGATGACCACCCTCTTTCGCCCACAGGGCGCCTTCGGTTGGTTCAGTTACACCACTTCTCGGGACAGGATCAATTTTCGCCCGGTCTGGGCTGATCGGAGCGGTACCATTGATAGGTTGGTGGAGAGGACACGGGTGCACCCAGTGCCTTACTATGCCCCAACTGACATAGCGTTTCTTCCATCAATGGCCAAATTCTTTCCAGCACTCGATCATGCGGAATTCCGCAGCAAAGGCGAATTTACGCTTTTTCAGGAACTAGCGGCACTTGACGATGGGTTTGTCGTCATCCATTCGCTACCTTGGCTACGCGGCCGGACGAAGCGGGTGTACTCGCAGGATCTGCAGGACTACCTGCGAGTTTCCTTAGAGAGAAGGCACCTGTCTGGCGAGGTGGACTTCGTGATCTTACATGCGGAGCTGGGTGTGCTTTGCATAGAGACGAAGTCAGGTTTTTATCAACCTTCGGGCGTTCGATTCATTCACGAACGTGACGGTTATGAAATCGATCCTCTGAACCAGGTCAAGGACAACGCTTTCGTTCTCGTCGATATGTTGCAATCGTGGCAGATGAAGTGCCCAGTCGGTTATGCAGTGCATTTTCCAGATTTCGATCTGGAGAGCTCGCAAATCGCCAGTGCATACGTGCCGCTCGACCAGCAGTTGCCCGACGGTATTCTAATTCTCCAAAAGCACCGTCAGGACATGCCTTCGCGCATAATCCAATTGATGGAGCACTGGAAGTCCGCACTGAACTACGACATCAAGGATAATTTCAGCGATGAAATCAAAAAATTTATCGACTCCGTCTGGCCGCGGGCATTACAGGAAGGGGCGCTTGGCCGGAAAATCGTTGCGGACAGCGAGTTGTGGCTTCAATTAGACAAAAAGCAGGCGAATCAGGTGGCATTGTGCGTCGACTCTGGTCAAAGGTTGATCGCGGGGTTTTCGGGCAGCGGCAAGACGTTGATAGCGCGTTCTCTTGCTGAGCAGCTTGTCGCTCGGGACCTCAAGGTACTGTTCCTTTTGAAGAACCGGCAGATTACGCATAAGGTGGCCGCACAATTGAGCCAGTTTGGCCGGGCGGTGACTGTTCAAACCTTTCATTCCTACTGCGAGTCCCAGGGCAAGCGGAATCGGGAAAACAGCTCCGGCGAGCCTAACTATGACGAGCATCACCTAGCCCTGCATGGGTCGGTAGATCAACAGTACGCGGCGTTGATCATTGATGAGGCCCAGGCGCTCAATGAGGCCGATCATTTGGCGCTGCGCGACCATTTCGCCAACGCACGCAAGTTCGTTTTTGCTGATGAGCTCCAGGTACTACCCGGGATTGAAAAAGGCAGTTCCTATCGATTTCTGGAGGATACCTATGGCGAGCGATTCTTCTATTTAGCAACGGTCTACCGGAATCCCGGAGGCATCACTCAGACGATGATGGAGATGCTGCCGCCACGACATGAGGTGAATTGCCCTCGGCCGATCTCCGTGAAAGACTTGTCCAGAAGCATTAGCTGGGATGTCTCCAAGACAATCCAGACCATGATGGCGAGCCTTGCTAAATCAGGTGTGATGAACGAGGACTTGATCGTGCTAAGTCAGTTCTCCTCGTCGCTTGAGGAGATGAAAGTTCCACGGTCCACGATCTCGGCGTATCGCGGTATGGAGGCGCCAGTCGTCATCGTCGTAGCAGGCTTCGAAATGGATGACATTACATTGGCTTGCGCTCTCGGGCGAGCTACCACTCGTGCCTATGTCATCGTACCTATCGAACTGCTTGTGGGTCATAGCAGCGTAAAATCAGACTTCCTGCGCAAAGGCTTGGGGAATATTGATCGTAAACCAGTGCTCGATCAGGATGCCCGTGCTCCGGCCCCACGATTTATCGTTAACAAAATGCAAAAATACGCCGACGTGTACGGAAGACACGAAATCTTCGGCGAAGGATTTGTTTACGCAAGCCGATGGAGGCGTTGGGTATATGAAGGCGGCGCCAGGTGGAGCAATCGCGGAGTTCAGCTTTGGGGTTGGTGGATATCGCTATCGACAGGTGTTCCCATAGCTGGAATCGACGTTGTGCGTAATGAACTGACAGAGGGTTATCTGAAGCCTTGCACCGAATGCGATACGATGACACCGCATAACAGGTACGGCGCATGTCTGACTTGCCTCGCGGAGCCACTGGGCGAGGCCACGGTTTTTGAGGTCGCCCAGCAGGCGGTTGAATTGGGTACTGCGCGATCAATGAGGCGCGGGCAATCGTTAATCAAGGTGGCCGCACTGGTCGGCAATTTTCAATTTCCGCGCTCTAATGACCCAGTGCATGGGATTAGTGAAGTCCCTGTCCTATTCCTCGCCACTACGATCGTCGAGTTTCGGATGCGCAATGATGCGACCGTTGCCACTAAATCCGAGATAGTGCAATGGTTGCGGGATGGGTTGGTAACCAGTGACCTGGATGACTCCATCGAGAGTCTTGCGGGACGCGCGATAGGCAGTCTCTGTGGGCAGAAGCTCATGGTGAAGATTGAGGCCGGAAAGTACCGGCTCACCGATTCTCAATAGACTCGTAAAAGAGCGGGCATCCTTTTCAAACCATCCAAAGCATGCCCTCAAATATGCCCGAACTGTAGCAATTCGCTGGGAGTATATGTCTATTCGAAGCTAGAAAAACGCAGAAGTGACCAGCTAACAAGCATGCGCGAAGCCCCTAAAGACTGTCAGGGTCCCCGAAGAACATTCGGGCATCCATGCTAATCAACAAGTTATGAGCGGGAAATTGAATGTGTACCCCCAGAAGTACCCCTTTCTGTAGTGGTTACGAGTGGACGATAGTGGACGCACTGAAGGGCGGTGTTGAACGTGCTATCACTCGCCAAAGCGTGCCGCTTACGCTTTGGGCTCGTCCCAGTGGCTACGCGTCGCAGCAGTCAGCGCATCCCAGTCATCAGGAGGGTTGCCGCGGCCCAGCATCTTCTCGAATACGGCGTAGGGATCTGATTTGCTGCCTGCGGACCGTAGGGTATTTTCGTCGTTGACCTATGCATAGACGATGAGCTTGGACCTTGAGTCGTAGCGAAAGAACAGCCGAAAGCGCCTGCCGATTTTTGCTCGGCGCCAATGTCTGTAGGCGGTGCCCAGCGTGTTGCCCTGGCGGAACTCATCACGGCCTGGGTCGGCAGGTACAGCCTCCATGATCAGATGGCTCAATGCCCGAAACAGCTTGACGTTGGCGTTGCTCTCAAAACCTTGCGGATCGTTCTGTTCAGCTCGGGCGGCGGCTTCGTGCAATTTGCGTAGCTGTAAAGTCACACCTTCATGGAACAACAGGGTCCAGCCATTTCGCAGCATCAAATCGCAACCTCACCATCGATATCTTCGTCCAGGTTTACGGAGTGCTTTGCGTTGGCGAGCATGGTTTGCGCCAAGTCTTCTGGCAGAGTAGTGAGGTTGCGGCCGCCTCGGATATCAGCCTCCAGCAAACCCAGGAACGCACCGATGGCAGGGTCTTCGTGGGTGGTTTCTACGCGGCTGACCACGATTTCACCCCCGCGTACGTCGAATGCAATTTTGCCACCAGTGTCAATGCCCAAAAGCTGGCGAACGGATTTGGGCAGTGTGACCTGTCCCTTCGAGGTAAGCGTTGCGATTTCGTGGATGGCAGGCATGGGCGTTCTCCCGAATGTATTGATTGAATAGTAAGGAAAAATCCTTACATGGTCAATCTTGGCTTTCTGCTGATCAAGCATAGGCGGGGAGGACGCTCAATAGCGCAGCAGGATGAGTTACACCACTTCCAGGGACATAAGAGGTTTCTCGGGATTGCGTACAGCCTCTAAAGCGCTTCCTGTTCGACAATAAACCCTGCCTTGAATAATTCCTCACTCAGGCTTGTCCAGCCCGCTAATTCTGCGAAATGCTTCATCCGAGTCAGCGTCCGTTTCGAGGCCGGCTTTCTCATGTTCATAGGGACATGATCGGGGGTCATGGCATGAGGCATGAGCGCATGACCGACGGCCGCTGATGTTTTGGCCAGAACAGACGCGATGCGAAAGCCGCCTTCGTCGACATCCCCCCAGTGATGAACGGGCGTTCCTGGCGCAATGCCCGACAACAATCGCTGATACATAGCCCGCCACGCCGGGGATGGCATGCCAGCTGTGTAGATTAGTAAAGTGGGACGACTAGGATGACGCTTGGCCTCAGAATGGAACGTAGTTAGGTTTTCGATGGTAAGCACGCTTTCTACTGGCCCTGAGATCGACTGAATGGCAGTCGCAGGCAAACCTGTATACGGCTCGTCGAGCATGGCCGTCACCCGAGTCCTGACGATGGCCACGTTGCCGGCCAGCAGTACAGGTTGCTCCTCCTTGAACAGGCCAAGCTCCTGCCAGACCTCTGCGGGTGTTCTCGCCGCCGCTTCAATCGACCCTTGCAGCAGAACATCCAGTTGGACTGTCAGTTGCTCGATCCTTTTGCTGTTGCGAAGCAGGCGGGCGCTCATTTCGCGCACGGGCGATAGTGTAACGTCCTGCATCTGCAAGCACTGGTCGATTACGGTGATGGCCTCGATCCAGTTGCTTGCGTCTGTCGGTCCGTAACTACGCACATTGGCCATGCGCGACCACCGCTCGATGACTTCCTCCAGCACGTCATACCGCGCCAGATGAGGTGCAAGCAGCTCTCTGGCATCGGCCATGATCTCTTGATGCGTTGTCTGCTTCAAAAAACGGGCGAGTACGGAGGTATCGATCAGCTCAATCCGCTCGATGAGCCCGTCCTCAGGATTGAGTTTGTCGCGCAAGAAGTTGATAGCGCCGGCATCCCGTGCGGCGAGGAAGATTTCCTCGCACTCACGTTTCTGATGCCAGTTTCTCAGCGACCCATAAGGCTTGAGTTTGGCAGCAGTCAGCGCGGGGGCATGCTGACGCACTCCCGCCTCTGATTTGTTACCCATTTTTAGCAGTTTCAGAAGAAGCTCCTGGGCGATCTGTTCTGTCATAGCGCCGCCCCGTCAGGAGAGATCTGAGGGCCGTTTGACTTTGCCTTCATCGACAGCATCTCTTCTTCGATCAGCTCTGGATGAAACTCCCAGAGATCCTCACGGAATTGATCCCGCATCGCCTGGGTAACATCCACTCGATCAACCTGTACCGCGTGGCGCACGGCGTCCTTCTGAATCTCGAAGTAGTTGTCGAGAAATGCGTTGAGGATCCCGAGATTTTCTCCAGGGCTTGCAAGCAGGACCTGCAGGCCAAGCTCCTGCAGATACTTCATCGTGGCCACAATGTTGGAGGTGTCCATTTTGTCGAATGCTTCATCCAGCATGATCAGGCGTAAGCCGTCATTGGCACCATGGTCCATGCGGTACGCGGACCACAGGCCAGCACCGGCGATGACGTACAGCGGAGCACGATGCTCGCCTCCTGAGCCCGAGCCAATCCGCTTGCTCAGATGACCAATGGTCTTTTCGGTGCCGTCCGGTGCGACCTGCTCGATGCGAATATCGAATTCGTAGAATTCACGATAGTCATCCAGTGGGCTTTTCTCGCCTGCATTGCCAGCAGTGGCCTTTTCCTTGAGTAACTCTTCAAACTCAGGCGGAATGGTGCCAGCCTCACCAAACAGCCCGCCGTCTACGCCGTAGTCAGCGACTTTTTTGATGAAATCGAGCAGAGTTTTGTACTGTGGCCGGGTCTTGTACATGAACTGGTAGCGCTCCCCATTGGTAAACAGTGGAGTACTGCTCAAGGCTGCGTTGAGCCGTTCGAAGGTCTGTCGAAGAAACACAACGTTGGTGTTGAGCGCGATGGCCACGTCCCGCCGAAACGTTTCCTGAGAGGCTTGATACGCATCTTGGGCCTGCGCTTTGTATTCGGGAAGCTCGGTGACTTCGAGCTTTTGTACATAGCTGTCGATCCAGGCCTTGGCGATCCGCCAGTCCTCTAGATCCTGTTGAGTCAGGGACTCTCGGTGTTCCTGAAGGTAGGCCCACAATTGGGTTTGCGCGCTGGTTGCCAGTTTGGTTCCGGCCTGCTCGTCTTGCTGGGACTCTCGGTTGCAATGGGCAACCATCGCCTGTGGCGATTCGAAACGCTCGATCAGTCGGCTCCATTCGGCAGACACGAAACCGGCGTCATAGTCGACCTGCTCACGGCATTGCTGCTTGAGCAGAACGCATTGCTCATAATGAAGCTTGCTGCTGGTATGAGCGGCTACCAGCCCGGGAATAAGTGATTCGCTTCTCGCGGCGGCTGTAGAGGCTGCTCGCTCCTTCAGCTTGAGCTGATTTACGTCACGCTGAAGTGTCGCTATACGTTCGCAGATCTCGAGGTATTCCGCGTCTGCGATGTTGGCCACCCGCTGGTCAGCAAGCTCACTCTGGCGAACGGCTTGCTCGTACGCCGTCATCCGGCTAACGAGCAGGCGGCTGGCAAGCTCGCTGCCGAAACCGTTGGTAAGGTCCAGCGTGTCTTTGACAGCGCTCAGTTGCTCCCGTGTCTGCTTGAGCTTGAGCGTAGCAGATGCCAAGTCGGCCTTGATTCGTTCGGTCTGGCTTCGCGTCCCCGCGCCGATCCGCAGTCTGTCATCATCGAGTTTGAGCCGTTCAAAGTCCCGCGGGCTGACATACATGCCGTCCACGGTGAGAGTTCTTTCACCCTTGAGCGCATCGCCGGTTTTCTCGGCGCGCTTCAGGTTGCCGAGCTGACCGCGCAGATAAGCGACGGCGATGGGATTGGTGCCCTCGATCAATTCTGCGGCCAGACCGTTCAGATTCATAGGGGCCACTTTGACTTGGTTGCTGCGAACGATCTTGACACCGAAGGCCGTTCGGCGCCCCTTCAAGCCGCGGTAGATCGCAAACGCCTGCTCTTCCTGATCTTCAGGCAGCAACAAGGCTTCGGTGTTCTTGCCCAGGTAGGCTTCGATTGCCGGTTGCCAACGTACATCGGTGATCTTCACCAGATCGCACACCGGGGTCGGATGGAGCCCCTCATCCCGCAGCTCTTCCAACAGAATCTGGGCATAGTGGCTCAGCGGTGCCCGTCCTTCTTCGGCCCGTTTGAGTGAGCCTTCCAGAATGCGCACCTGATCTGCGAAATCGGACGCCTGATCCGAAATGTCCTGATGGACGGTCTCCAGCTTTGCCCTGATCTCTTGCCCTAATACTGCCATGGCGTCCAGCGGCGCTCGTAGGGTCTCTACGCTGGCCAAGCCCGGAGTGGCGACCAACAAGCGCAGGCGCGCCGCAAGTGATCGAGCCTGCTCTTGCAGCGCTGTCAGATAAGGCGACTGGGCAACACCCTCCAGTGCGCTGCTGACCTTTTGAAAGTCTCCATTAAATACTTCTGTCTCTCTGGCCAGCTGCTGTTGAGCATTTTGCTGATCCAGCTGGGCGTCTGCATTTTCCTTGTGCGCGGCATGCAGTTGCTGACGCGTGCTCAGGTGACTGAGTTCGCCCTCCGAGGCAGCCAGCGAATCGCTCATGTGTTGGCTGGCAGTATTGAGCTGTTGAGTCGTTCTTCTGGCCTGTTCAAGAACTTCCTCGGCGGTTTCGCAAGCGAGTTGAGCCTCCTCCTCCTGAGCAATGGCTGCCAGGCCACGCCATGAGACTGCACGGCGTAGCTTGGTCTGTGCCTCGAGGTAGCGGCCGGCGACCTTCTTGCCCTGAGCGATTTTCTTTTCAACGTTTTCGATGAGCAGATTGAGGTGTTTGAAGGTGTCGACAATGGCCTTGAACTTCTTGATGTTCGTCGGCTTTCTCTCCAGCACATCGTTGCGGACGATGTGATCGACAGACTTGTCGAACTTCATCCTCAGCGCGAAGCGGAACGCCCGGATGAAGGCATCGTAGGAGGGTTGCCCATTCCTGCCTCTCAACGCGAACAGAATCTGCTTGGTAAAGCTAGACGGGTCATCGTAGAACGGGTTTTCCCCGAGAATCTTCGCGCGTTCCATCAAGCGGGTGCGAAAACTCTTCCAGGGCAGGGGGGTCAGGTCACCTTCAATGGATTGCAGGTGGTCGGCCATGGCCAGTTCAATGCCGTTGACCACATAGCGACCCACCACCGTCGCATCCTCACTGTCGAGTGAGGCTTCAATGCAGATGCCGGTCGTGGTCGGCTCGTTCGTTTCGGTGTTTCTCCAGGTTAGAGTGATGTAGGTCGTGGCGTTAGGGCGTGCGCACTGGGTGATTTCGTCGCCGTACTGCCCCAGGCAATAGGAGCGAAGCGACCGCGACATCTTGACCCCCGATGAGTCGGCTTGGGCGTTGAAGGCCATGTGATTCTTGTTCGCCCCGAACATCGCAATCTGGACCGCATCCAACGCCGAACTTTTACCGCTGCCGTTGGGACCGAAGATGCCGCTGGTTTCTCCTACAGGGAATTCTTCGCTTTCGTACAATAGAAACTGGACCAGCTTGATGCTTTCAAGGCGCTTCATGGGATGTCGTCCGGGCTAGGCTGTTGGGCATCGCTGTCTTCTGCAGGCGGCAGTTCGACGTCACGGTCCTTGGCTCCCCACAGGGCAAGCTGCTGCAGAGCGGCTTCGCCGAGGATGACCCGTATGGCGGGGCGGATCGCGATGCCACCATCGTCGGATTCGATGTTCAGTCCTGACAGATGGGTGTCGCCGGCCTCCAGCCGACGAACGATGCCCCACCGTCTGGCCGTGCGGATCAGGGTTTCAAGCTCACCTTTGGGCGGCAGCTCCCGGTTGGTCATCAGGCGGTATTTTTCCTGCAGCTCGATGAAGTCGCAGATGATTTCCCCACTGTCGTCCGACACCTGGCCCGCGCGCATGCCATCCTCATAGAGCCCGCGTAATACCAGGGCGAACATCGTCTGCGGGATCGTTGCTGTCGTGAGGCTGGGGTGTTGGGGAAGGGCATAGGCGTACAGCAACTGACGATCCACACCGATGGTCACTCCCAGCGGTGCCAGAGCCTTGGCGATATGGCGTTCGTACTGGTCGATGATGGAGTAGATCTTTCGCCCTTTTAGGTCTGAGTGATAGATCACTTGATCCGTGACCAAACGATAGGTGGCCGCAGCAAAATCGTCTTCTTCGTAGTATCCATTCGAATTGCTCGCCAGATCTTGCCAGTGGCTGTTCATGGCTATTCCCTTTTGTGGTCGGATTTTGTTTTGCGCAGACGGATTTGAAATGACTGCGCGATGAGGAAGGGGTGCTCGCTCGTACCGTCTTCGTCGCACACCACATCGAAGCCCGGGATCTGCTTTCGGGCCTGTATTCCGGAGGTGGCGATTTTTGATTTGAGAGCCGTCGCCAGACTGTTGAAGCTTTGGTAGGCGCGCAGGTTTTCAATGCTGTCGACGGGCAAGTCCTGGCTTTTGACCTTGTCGTGTTCACCTAACGCTGCCTTGGCATAGTCGCGTAGTTTTGCCGGAGTAATGCGCCTGCGCTCCTGAGCGCGTCGGACTAGATTGCCCACGGCCCGGGTGTGTTCCGACAACACAGCCTTTCGTAGGGGCGCCGGAGGTAGGCGCTGAATTTCCTTGCGCGGTTGTGCAAGCCTGGCAGCGCTCATCAGCGCATCCGGTGCGAACACCTGCGGTAAGGCGTCCATGGCACCTTCAAACCCGCCTTCCAGTCCGCTGCCCAGCAGCCCGTCGATGGCTTGGCGCAGCAGATCGTCAATGGGACGGATCGTTTGAAGTCGATACTGCAAAACGATCAGTGCGCATTTGTTTGCGCTGCGGACCTCATCGTCTAGGCGCTCAAGATACTCCTCGACGCGATTCAGTTCCTCCAGACGTCGCAGGTCGCGGCCAAAAGCCGCAGCGGCTCTTGCCTCGTCTCCGTCGGCCAGTCGAGTGATGTACCAATTCATCAGCTTGGCCCGGTGTTCGGGGATCGTGGCGAGCTTCTCGACCGCCTGCAAAATATGCGGGCGTTTGGCCAAGGGGTGTTCTTGGGTGCGCAGCTCCTTGTAGTCGCCGATGAACATGTTGACGACGTAGTCCTGAAAGAAGCGGCGAGCGTAGTCTGCGGTGGTCTCCTGAGTGGAAATCGAGGCCATCAGGTCGCGTACATTGGTCCCGGTGGTCCTGATGTAGATGAGCAGATTCCGGCATTGCTCTGCTGCCTCGCGAAACAGGTCCCCGCCCCCTTCGCCCTGCATTACTTTGGTGATCAGCGCATCGATGGAGTGAATTTTTCCGGAGACGAAGACCGGGTCCTTGTCCGCGTAATCGATGAGCAACGTGAGCATCTGGTTCACGGGCGGCGCCATCGAAATGGTTTGAGCGAGCCCATGCTTCTCGGTGCGGAACCAGCCGGCCTGTACTAAGCGGCGGAAGTAGTTCGACGCCCGCTGGTCCACGCTAAGCCCTGGATCATCGCCGTCCTCCAGATGCCAATCGGGCGCGTACCGGATATGGTCTTCGACATCCTGTAAAAGGTCCCGCGGGGCAAAGCCGCGGCTCGGTGGTAACGGTGCATCTGGGCCAAAACGGCGTCGGTACAGGTAACACAGGAGCGACCAGTACTGAAGCCGGTTGGTAGAGGCGAGCGGGCTGAACAATCGATCAGGTATGCGCTCGAACAGCTTCGCGCCAGCGCCTCCTACACTGTGAACATCCATTGTCGTAGATCCTCCATGTTCTCGACAGCCAACTGAAACTCCGGAGGGAGCTGTTTCGACGTATCCGTTGCTGCGCGCAGGTCCTGTATGAAGTACGAGACCATCGCTGCACGACAGCGCTCTACCCGCGCCGCCGTACCTGAAAAGTATTCGAACCGGATCATCTCCTGCTGCGCCTGACTCAATCTAGGATGGGCGATCAGCCGAACCTGAAGTTGTGTGTTCCAGGGGTGGTCATCGTCCGCTGACCGTGCGGCAGGGGTGGCCAGCAGCTTTGGGGAGTCAATGCGTCCCAGCGCGAAATCGCGAAACTCCTGGCGGGTCGAACAAAACGCACGCACGTGCCACCGACGGCCGGCTCGCACGATGCTGTGAGGCGAGATCTCGCGCCGATGGGGTCTAGGGTTGCTCATCGAGCGGTAGTTGATTTGGATGCACCGGGAGAGCTCGATGGCTTCGCTGATCTGGGCAAACACACGCGGCACAGGTGTGGAAATGTCGGGAAACGCATTCCATATCGTTTGCTGGCTGGACGACTCGTTCTGGGTATGGGAAATCCCTACCAATGACAGATAACGATCCAGCGATGAAGAGGTGTCGATCTTTGTGCGGTAAGCCGCTGGAGTGGCCCGATAGCTTCGGGCGACGGAGTCCCACTCCATCCAGTTGGGGTGTTCGCTATGAAATTCACTCATGATCTGACTGACGCGAGTGACCTTCATTCCTAACAGTTCACGCAGGCGTGCGTTGCCGAGTCGACCGCCCCACAACAGCAGGGTCTTGAGGAGTTCGGAACGCTGGATTGGCTCGTTGATCATGAGGATTCACTGGCTCGGAGTAATGGTCGCCAACCATGGCGTACATCGAATATAGCTTACGAAAAATGTAGCTTACAAAAAATGTAAAATTATTTTTTACAGGACATAGCATTGTGAATGCTTGGCTGTAATGGCTCAGGCGGCAGGACGTGGGGCTTCAGTGCAGACGAAAACGTCGGCACTAGAGTGTTTTTCGCAAGTAACAATGCCGAGCGATTTTCATGTTCAGGCAAGGCGCCGCGAGGAGTCGTAGCCCAGCTACGGCGAGGAGCGGCAACGCTTGCTCCATTGGTTTCAATTGGCCATCATTTGAGCCAGTGGCCGCTACAAAAGCGAGCTAAACTCTGCTCCCTCAGATTGAGCTCCCCCAATGCGGTTGTATTCAAGGAAGAGTATTGATGTCTGGCGAAGAAAAAAATGTTGCTGTCAGCCCACATGTACAGCTCGCGTACGTCGAGATAAATCGCTTTCGTCGATTAGGGGCTATCGAGCTCAAGATTGATCCTCAAACCACTATCTTGGTCGGAGCGAACAACAGCGGGAAGACCTCAATTCTATTGGCCCTGAGGAAATTCTTAGCTGATTCTCCTGCTTTTGGCGCATTTGACTTGAGCGTGGATCAGTGGTCCACGTTACGCAGGCTTGGTGAAGTTTGGGAAGCGCTTGACGAACCACCTGCATCGAGTGATACCAGCCCACAGATCTGGCATCAGTACCTTCAGGATTTTTTGGCGACCATGCCAACGTTAGACCTGTGGTTCAATGCGCAGGCTGGCGCCTACCATGTAGTCAGTCCTTTCCTGCCATCTTTACGATGGGCTGGCGGCGCTGTAGGCGTCCGTTTACGGCTAGAGCCAGCGACTACCATTGATGATCTTCAACAGCTCGCGTGGCGATACCGTGAAGCTCGACAGCTTGTTCGCTCCTTGGATTCTGCTGCAAGGCCATGGCCGACGGATTTGTTGGATTACTGGCTGCGCTTTCCTGGTGATCTCAGCCACGTGATCGCGTATAGGCTAGATCCAGCGAAAGGGCCGTTGTCAGGAAATCCGTCAAGCAAGCCACAGGATCTTTCTCCATACGCGAAACCGATCGAGCGCACGCATCTCTCGTCGTTGATCAAGGTCAATTTTATTGCCGCGCAGCGAGGACTTGGGTCAGAGGAAGCTGATGCACGTCCTGGATCCGACCCGCATCGCGTCGGGCTTTTTTCGAACCAGATGCTGCAATATGCTCGTCGTCATCTGAATAGTTCTACTTCTGGCGCTGGGCATCACCCCGAATTGGTACTGGCGGTAGCCAACGCCCAAGGGGCACTTGATGAAAAAATCAGAACTGCCCTAGAGCCTTCGATCAAGGATGTCAGAAAACTTGGTTACCCAGGTCTTCATGATCCTCAGGAAATTCACTTTCGGACTCGAATTCAGACCGCCGACCTGCTAGACCACAGCACCGCTGTGCAATATCGCCTGGACGGTCAGCCCAATGAGTTTCTTCCCGAGCATGCGATTGGTCTTGGCTACCAGAATCTTCAATCCCTCAGTTACCAATTGGTGTCCTTTCGGGAAACTCGCCTTCGTCCCGAAAAAGGCGCGCCGGCAGCGGTGCATCTTGTCTTAATCGAGGAGCCAGAAGCCCATCTTCATGTTCAGGTTCAGAGGATTTTCCCCAAGAGAGCATTTGAGCTCATCACGCCAAAGGAAATTGCGGACGCTCACCTTTCCAGCCAGATTTTGCTTAGTACTCATTCGAGTCATATGGCCCACTCAGGGAGCTTCAGTCGCCTCCGTTACGTTCGTCGTGTTCGGGCGACCAAGCCTGAAGAAATGCCCAGTGCTGAGGTTATCAACTTGGCAGATACCTTTGGCGCCGACGCAGCTACCCGGATATTTGCGGAGAGATATTTTCAGGTACAACATACTGACCTTCTATTTGCGGACGCCGCTATCTTCGTTGAGGGGACCGCCGAGAGGATGCTTGTTCCGTTTTTCATAGATCGTGATTTTGAGGAATTGAGCAGTCGTTATCTGTCTTTCCTAGGAGTGGGAGGGAGCCATGCTCACCGACTAAAACCATTAGTAGAGCGATTGGGCATACCTACTGTGGTTATCACGGATATTGACCCCGTTAGTGAGTCGAAAAGCGAGAAGGGTAAGACCACCTGGGTCGCGACCGCAATTTCCGATTCGGCAATATTGATGTCGGCAAATGACACGCTTGCTCAATGGCATCCTCAACTAAAGAATTTCTCGGGTTATGCTGAGCTCAAGCTAGATGAGAAGATCTGGACTGGTCATAAGGGTAATCGCGTTTTATTTGCCTGGCAGGTCCCGATTCCAGTTGGCGGTCCATGGCCGAGTTCGTTCGAAGACTCCTTCATCCTAACCAATCTTGAGTGGTTTAAATCCAAAATCGATGAGAAGGGCGCTTTGGGGAGAGCTGCTCGGGAGGCGGAGGAGCATTCCGATCTACAGCTGTTGAACCTGAGTCTGCATAAAATGCTTCGGGGGTCTTTCAAAAAGGGTGATTTTGCTGCGACCCTTTTTGAACAGCTTTCCCTTGGGGCGCCGCTTGCTTGTCCCGGATACATTACTGAGGCACTCGCATGGCTGGAATCAGAGTTGAATCCAGTATCAACGGGGGAGCAGCCATGACGCCTTTAGAGGGAAATGATCGTGATGCGAGTGTTGTCGACGAAGTCACTGCCTACTTGGCCGCCCCCCAGCCTCGAAGTTTCTTTTTGTTTGCGGGTGCCGGTTCCGGTAAAACACGGACGCTTGTTGAGACCCTGCGCCGGCTGACGGGAGTGGAAGCTCACGACGCTGGTACACAGTTTGCTGCTCGGCTGCGATCCCGCGGGCAATCAATCCGTGTAATCACGTATACCAGAAATGCGATATCCGTGATAAACGGTCGTCTTGGCGAGAATGAACTTACTAAGGTGTCCACCATTCATGGGTTTTGCTGGGGGTTGATCGGGGGATTCGATGACGACATTCGAGAAGCGCTGCTTGGCATCAATGCTCAGAATCTTGAAAAGGCAAAAGAGACCGCTGCGCAGCGGCTGAGAGGCCCTACCTCCAAGGATAAACGTATTCTTGAGGACCTCCAGGAAAAAGCCGAAGCCATCAAAGCCATTCCGAGATTTATCTATCATCCAGACCGTAATACCTATGGTGAAGGTGCCCTACAACATGCGCAGATCATTGCAATCACGGAATGGCTGCTTTCGGAGCGCCCTACGCTCAGGCAAATTTTAGCGGATCGACATCCGGTAATTCTTATCGACGAATCTCAAGATACGATGAAGGGAATGCTTGGTGCCCTAATGAAAGTAGCGGAAGAAACGTCGACAAGATTGGCTCTGGGCTTTCTTGGGGACCACCGCCAGCGGATTTATGCTGATGGTCACCAGGATTTACCCGGCTTGATCCCCGAAGCGTGGGCACGTCCTGCATTGCAGATGAATCACCGTAGCCAGAAGCGAATCGTGGAGTTGATCAATCACATCTGGGAAACCGAGATGGATGGCCGGACGCAACCGGTGGTAGGCGTGAAGCAACATTCACGAATAGAAAAAAATGCAGGCACCGTACGGATTTTCATCGGTAACACAGCCCAGTCGGCCGACGCAAAGATTGCCGGCGAAGCTCGATGCGCTCAGGCAATGACTGAGATTTCAGGCCATCGCGAATGGGGTAGTCCAAGTAAGGGCTTTCAGATTTTAGCTTTGGAGCACAGACTTGCCGCCCGTCGTGGGGGATTTCTTGAAGTCTTCAATGCACTATTGCTTATAGATCCCGACTCCACTGCTCCGCAAGGCAGTGGTGAGAATACAGGGCCTGCTGCGGTGCGGGTACTCCTACGTGAAGTCACGGCATTGGCTGCTTGCTTCGATGGGCGATCTGATGTGGATGAGTTCTTAGTGATGGAGGTGTTGCACCGATTTGATCGACTAAGTCGGTTATCAATCGATACCGATCTTCAAAAAGAGCAGCTTGCGAAGATGAACATTGCGGTCAAGGAATTTGCAGAGTTATGTGCAAAGACGGATGCGACCGTCAGGCAAATCCTCGAGCCAATTATTAGTGCCGGTCTATTCGATGTTGACGATCGTCTTGCTAAGGCGTTTCAAGATATCGAGCCGCCTCCCGAAGTTTTTGGTCGTGGCGTCCCAGAGTCTTCTGAAGACAGAAAGCTACGAGGCTGGCATGCTTTGTTCAAAGCGCGCTGGAGTGAAGTCGGGAGATACAAAAATTATCTTGAGGGAAACTCCAACCTATCTACTCATCAAGTAGTTAAGGGCTCAGAGTTTGAGCATGTCCTAGTTGTCATGGATGATCAGGAAGCAGGCGGCTTTCTGTTTTCTTATGACAAAATATTCGGAGCAGAGGGTTTAAGCGAAACTGATGAAAATAATGTAGAGCAAAAAAGGGAGACGTCCATCGATCGCACGTTGCGCTTGCTCTACGTCACTTGTAGTCGCGCACGTGAAAGCCTGGCTTTAGTGCTCTGGTCTTCAAGCCCGGAGTTGGCGCTGGCAAAAATAAAAACAAGTGGCTGGTTCGCGGAGTCGGAGATTAACGTTGTCCCAGACGAATTTTCGGGTGTCAAAAGCTCAGAGATAGTAGAGCGCTCGGATCCTGCAGGCCTTATACTTTATCGGTCTATCTGCGAGCCAGATCGCGAAGGCCTGAGCTGGAAGCAGGTTTGGGAAGAGCGTGACCGAGGACTGATTAACTGCTGGGAAATTGGCCGCCGACTTGCTCGGAGAGACCCGCAGTTGGCGGAGCAGTGTAGGGCCGGTGTTCTCCCCGTATTGAACTGGAAAGGCGGCGCTTCTCGAACGTTGAAGAAAATGCGAAAGTTCGGTTCATTACGGTACTTGGCACAGTGGCAGGGAATTCGCGGCGATGATTTGAGCGTCAACCTAAATGCAGAGATCTCTTTGACGTGTACCGAAACCGGCACAGTTGTCACCTATACCTCGGATTGGAGCAAACTGGCAAGTCAACCCAGCGGCCAAGAAGAGGGATAGTCAGGTCTTTGAGATCGATTGGGATAGGTGGGCACCACATTACCTCCGGCTTCTTGGACAGGTGAATCTGGAGAAAGGCCTGGAAGGTATTCATTGATGAAAGAATCTTGAGGCCTCGGGATTGGGGGCAGGAGCAAGGATGGCCCAGTCAAAGAAAATAAAGGTCATGCTGTCCAGTCGTTGTAACGACCGCTTTCCCGCTGACAGCGATCAAACACTCAGCAGTATTCGAGAGCAGATTAAGCGTGAGATAGAAGGCACCGAGCTGTTTGGCAAGCAGGTGTTTGAGGTTTGGATTAACGAAGATGCACCTCCTTCGGATGGTATGCAGGACAGTTGGGACGCCTGTTTACAGGCAGTCAGAGATTGCGATGTGCTGCTGGTGTTGTCCAATGGAAACGCCGGCTGGGCGAGTGGTGACGGCGACATCGGTATCTGCCATGCGGAGTACATGGAGGGGCTTGCCACCACGCGCGGCAAGGTGCGCTTCATCGCGATGCCCACGATCCCTGTAGGCGATGGCCGGGGAGCGGAGGCTGCACGTAACCAGCGCTTCCAGGACTTTATTGAACAGCAGACACCCTTCAGGGGTGGAACGGTCTCAACCGTTGAGCAGTTGCGTACCCGCGTTCGCGAGGCGCTTTTCGATGCGTTGGTTGTGCTGACCCAGCGGGGGGTAACCGCTGCAGCTTCGAGTCGATTCGATATGGGCCAGGCGCTCGATTGGACGCGGATGGACTTTCGGCAGCGGAAGCGAGCAATGGAAACGGTGTTACTACAGGCGCTCAATGGTGGCAAAGCCCCGGTTAGCGAAGCGTTTGCCGTTGTGCCCATTGCTGGGGTGAATATCGCTGTACTGGTCCATGCAATCCCGGCTGCGCTCACGGTTGCCGCTGCGCGTGAGTTGGTGGGTAAACCTTTTCTTCGTGATCATGAACAAGCGGATCTGCTGAAAGACGCGCAAGGCCCCTTGCATTTAATCGCCTGTCATCGTGGCGCTACGCAGACACAGGCCACTGCATTGTTAGGCTTTCCTGATGCCACGGTTGTCAGTGGGCCGTTTGGTGTTTTTGTCGCTGATGAGGTCCAGCAAGTACAGTTTGCTTTCCTGGCCAACTGTCGCGATGCATCGCAAACGCGACACGCGCTCCAGCGATTCAGAGAGTGGTTGGAGCAAACAGGTGAAGCGCAGAGGCTGGCCAAGAGAGCCGCGTCGCGCGCCAAGATTGTCAAGGTGATTGCGGCTGAACTTGAAGGGAGATAACAGGGATGTCTAAAGCACTTTTTACCGTGGGGCCGGTGTTGTCCTTTCGAGGCACCAGCAAAACCGGGCAGTGGCAAGTGACCGCGTTGGTCGGGGTTGCCAGCGGTTCGGCATTCCCGGCGCTGTCCATTGAAGGCCGGGCGTGCCCCGCGCCGAAAGTGTTGCTGGTGCGTGCGAAGGAAACTCTTCTTCGCTATGACCTGAGCTGTGATCAGCAGGCGCAGGAACGCACGGTTCAGTTCGGTGTAGGGCATGAAGGGCCGCAATGGCAGTTCTCCGTTCCCGGTCGAGACTATGCCCCAAGAATGGCCTATGTTTCTTGCAACGGTTTTTCTGACCCTAGCGGAATGCGCAAGCTGGTGCGTCCTGAAAACGCAGTCTGGGCTGATCTGATCAGCAACCATGACAGTGACTTGCGTGCTCCAGGTTACGTGCTGGACAAGGAACAGCTTTGGCACGAAGGGCGAATCCATGACAAGGGGTTGAAGCGGTTTCAATTGCTGCTGATGGGGGGCGATCAGATTTACTTCGACTCGATCTGGGAGGACGTGAAGGCGCTCAAGAAGTGGGTCGGCCTGTCGCGCAAGGAGCAGTTGGCGTTCAAGGTAAGCGCGGCACTGGAGAAGGAGATCGAGTCTTACTATTTTGAGCTCTATGCCAAGCGGTGGCTGCCCGATACACGGCGCCACTGGGGGCACCCCAAGCTGAACCTGGATGCCGCTGACGCGATGGCGCGAATACCTACGGTGATGATGTGGGACGACCACGACATCTTCGACGGTTGGGGGTCCTACAGCCCGGCCATGCAGCATTGTGAGTTGTTCCAGGTGTTGATGCGTCATGCCCGCAAGGCGTTCTGGGTGTTTCAGTTGCAACACGCCCTAGAAGATTTGCCGCCGCTGCAAGCACTCCAGCGTGCCAACGTTTCCCAGCAGGACCCCCAGTATGCGCCGCTGCAATGGAGTGCCTTATTGCAAGGGGATAGATTGGCCTTGCCGCTCCTGGACGATCAGCCGGGCTTCAGTTTCGGTTATCACATGGGGCCGGTATCGCTGTTTGTGGCGGATTTGCGCACTGAGCGATCACGGACCCAGGTACTGGGGGCCGATACCTGGACTGCCATGCAGGCTTGGCTCAACACGCTCCGTGATGGTAAACCTGCTCATCCTGGAAGCAAATGCCAGCACTTGATCTTCATGTCCTCGGTGCCAGTCGCGCATCCCAAGCTGTCGCTGGCTGAAGGGCTGCTCGATACGTTTGGGCAGGATCATGTGCTGGACAGTAACGCTGATGATCTCAAGGATCATTGGTCGCACGGGGATCACGAAGGGGAGCGCAAGCGGCTGCTAGAATCACTGACCCGTATTGCCGAGCAGAGAATGCTGCGGGTGTCCATTGCTTCCGGGGATGTGCATGTCGCGGCGTGGGGCAGTTGCTACCGGCGGGATATTCCGCCGACGTCGAACTGGGCGCAGATTCAGCAGTTTACTTCATCAGGTGTGGTGCACCCATCGCTGATCGGTGTGGCCGAACGACTTTTTCTGCAGTTGCTTAACCATACCGCCAGCAAGGTCCAATCAATCGATGTGCAGCACTGTGTCGAGATGATGTTGTTCCCCGGTTTTAATCGGTATGTGATGCCGGCGCGGAACTGGTTGGCGTTTGAGTTGGACATTGGGGGCGAGACGGGATGCAAGCTGTGGGCAACGTGGCGTTGTGAAACTGAGGCAGGTTTTTCCAACCATCTGCAAGCGGTGCATCCGGCTCAGAAATAGTGGTTCAGCACCAGGACGGGATCAACATTGTTCTGTTTTCACGTGTGCTCGCCATTATTCATTGTCATGAAAGGACAGAGGACGACCCCATCATTAGCAATGGGCCTTTCCCGTCTGGTCTTGCATATATCCCGGATACTCTGGAGGCCCACAAAACCTGCTGTGTCACTTTTGAGGTCGAGCCGCTAGTTATAAACGGCAATATCGTCATCAGGGATTGGCGTTACGAGCAAGACCCCTACGGTGAATGGGACTATTGAGGCCTATGAGTTTATCACCAATGTATAAGCGTCCGGCGAACTCACCTGCGGACCGTAGGGTATTTTCGTCGTTGACCCATGCATAGACGATGACCTTGGACCTTGAGTCGTAGCGAAAGAACAGCCGAAAGCGCCTGTCGATCACGTTCTAGGCCGCGCTCGCGGTAGCCTGACAATAAATCCACACGCTCTCGACTTAACGGGGCACTGTTGCGTCGAGAGCCGTGAAGGCTTCCAGGTGGTCAGCACCTATCGCCACGGGCGGAAAGATACGACACTCAACGCCCGACAGCGCGCCACACCGGCAGGTGCAGGTGCGCATCGCAGCGGTGCCTGGCGTTGAACAAGACCCCATCAGTGGCGCCTGACCTATTGGCGTTAAGTTCAGAAATTGCCCGGATACCAAAAATCATTTGCGAGTCCTGTGGCTACACCGAGGCACAACGTCGCCATTTGCCTGAGCAGCGTTATTGCTGTCCCCGATTCTACTGAACCGAGCCTGTGCCGGTCATTTCAACGTTTGGAAGATCAATGAGTGAAGGCGAGGCGGCAATATGCAAAACTGGGTGCTAGGCTCTGTGTGAAGGCCTTGATACTCGGTGACGCTGTGATGAAAAGAGCCTCGGAATGCTCATGCTCATGCTCAATGCGTAAACTCCACTTCCTCGGCTGTTTTCGCCTTCCTTGACCTTCGTCTCAAGACTTTTCACACTGTGCCTAAACCTTATTGGGGAGAGCGGAGTAACGCTTCTCTCGGAAAGAGCGAAAAACACGCAGCGTACTGGTAGATTTGGAAGCAGAGATGAGATCGTACGAGTTAATTAAAGATCTGGAACGGAAGCTGTCTCTTTATGAGCGCGATAATCCACCCAGTCGACAAATTTTTAACGAAAAGCATCAACGGGTTGCCGAACTGATTGCTGCGTCCGAGATTTACCCACCTTTATTGAATCGTGGAACGGTAAAAGAGTTATTGGAGCGAAGGCTAGGCTGGCCTACCGAAGACGGGGGCGAGTTATTTCTGGCCTACGCCATTGATATTGAGGCGCTGGAGGCCGTTAGAGCAATCAGCTTTCCGAATGGTTATCTCAAGGTTTTGGCCTCGATGGAGGTGGCATCAGACATGCCATCGAAATTGAGAGCCCAACTCAATGCGCTTCAGTTCTTGCGTGATGTACAGATCGGATGGGAAGGATTACTGGCCCCTAAATTACAAATCACCTACAGCGCGCTCAATTCTCATGACCTAGTGCTGCTGGAACCGTATCTGAAGCGTCGGGGTGAATACGCTTTACTTTCAATAGACACGCGCGAAGTGGAGAGTGTTGGGTCGCAAGTCTGGGAGCTCTTGAGAGCATCAAATACTGTAGACGAAGCGTTCGCGACCTACACTCTGAAAATGAGGTTGGTGACGGGGTGGAACTTCATTTTTGACTTGGACTTTGATAGGCCTGAAATCGATAAGGAAGAATTCCTGAAAGCAGGTGTTGATTATGTATTGAGTGACCAATCCCTGAATGACGACTGGACCGTATGTGCCGTAGATGTGGTACTTGGCCAGCGCGGCGTACGACAAATTGCCAGCGGTGACGGAGCAGGTCGACGCAAACATCCCGATCAATTGGATCTGGGGTTGATCAAAGGTCTGATGGATCCTGCAGGCGAAGATGACTCTCTATATGAAAAGGCTCAATGGTGGGGCAACAGCACGCGATGGGGAAATCATAGTGGTGGAGGGTTAAGTGGAAGTCTAGTTGCTACTATCATTCGAAGCGAGAATAACTGGTACGGTGAAGATAGTAGCTTTCCTTTGACCAAAAAGCTGCTTGAGTGTGCGCCAAAGCTGCCAAGGCTGATTGGGATGTTGCTTGAGTCTGCAATAGAACAAAAATATTTGTGCATGCTGCTTTCGTTTTTTCCAACTAATCATATTGGTCTGATCGAGGTGTATTGGAGTATACGGCGGATCCGTCAGCTGAATTCTTCAAAGATTGCCTATGACAAGATTTGGAAGAATCTTCTGTGGGCGCAAGCGTTAGATATATACGTTGGGTCCTATTCCGGCTATTTCAGCGCTGCGCAAGTTATGAGTGGGTTAGAACATTTAGCTGAAGCTATTGCATGGCTTGTAGAGGGGGAGTTGGGCGGCTCTTCGCATGGGAAGTCTATTGATGATACTTGTTTGCCCGCCCTCAATAAAGCGATCATGGCCATTAAATATGTGGATGTCTCGGGTTCGCAGGTTCAACTGTTCCCACTTAACATTGAGTCGTTTGTAGGGGTTGTCAAGTCTCGTCTGGAAAAAAGAGGTACAAAGCCTGGCCAAATTCCGCTAGGCGAGTGGATTGCTCTTTTTTGGATGTTGAAAGCAACTTCAGGTATGCGGGATAACAAAGCGTCTGCGCTTAAATCTGTTTCCATCCAGTTGGCAAGGAGTTACTTGGCGGTTTTGAATGCTTTGATTAAGAAGAAGTGTAGCGAGCGTGAGGCTCCTGTCGCTTTCGATGAACTTGATTGGGTCTGTTTGTATCGCAACTTGTCAAAAGTTCAACGGGTGAAGCTGATTTATGTGTTCGAAGACCTGTCTACAGATGGTGTGAGCGGTGATTCCAATAGGTTGAGAAGTTTTATCTCGGGTGTCAGAATGCATCTGAGGTTGCTGCTGACGCTGCATGCTGCCGGAGCGGAGTTGGAGAGTGTATGCGATAGTGAGGGTGAGATAGTTTCAATAGTTGAAAAATTTGGCTTTGGCGGTGGCCGGTACTCGGGCGCACTGGATTACTTCGTAGATAACTCTGAATACAGTCCAATTAGAGTGTGGCAACAGATCTGCGTGGCTTCCAATCTATTTAACGATAGCATGTTTGACCGTTTGGTTACGCTAATTTCTAGCGAGCACGTTCCACTGACGGCGATATATACATTGCTTGAAAGAGTAGACGCGCCGAGGCGGAAAGCGCTGATCGAATCGAAGATATCCGTTAGAGGGATCGCTTCCGAAAAACTTCATTGGATGCCGCAGATTTACGAGTTGATTACTAAGGCAGCAAATCATGGTCAACACGAAATGGCAAGCTATTACATTGAGTATGCGAGGAAGAGTAGCCATGGATCGCATGGCGAGCGCTTGAATGGTTTGTCCGCGCAAATTAAGCTCAAAGAGGTCTTTGATGACGTAAGTCTGTCTGCTGTCGAACGATTCGAAAAATTGAAGGCGTTTAGGCGCAGCGATGATATGCATTTACCAGAAGTCGAGCATTACTGCGAATACCTGCTAGCGACTGCTGAGATAGAAGTTGATGCGTCAAGTGCGCTTCGGCGTTTTGAGCGTATGTCGCTCCGGCCAAGAGCTATCAGGGAGATGAGTGGGCTTGTTAGAGCGGCCCTCGAAAAAGCAAAAGTCGACGCTAATATCGAGTGGTACTTGTACTGTGATCGATGGGTTTGTGCCTATGAAAACCTTAAGCTGTCCTCGCTAGAGGATATGGATCTTTATTATATTCTAAAGCTAAGTTTGCAAGTGCTTAATATGGAGGTGTTCGAAAGGTTCTGGAGTGTAGCCTCCATTAAACAGCAGGATAACGTAGAAATCTCATTGTTAAGATGTGAGTATCTAAAGTGTGTCGGGCGTACCGGTGAAGCGTTTGACCGCATGAGGCGTGTGCGAAGCCTTCATAAGAACCTACCGGATGAAATAGAAAAAATGGCTTCGATTTTTGAGGGTGAGTTATCTGAAAGAAGTACGGTTGCTCTGAGCATTGATGGACTTTTTTCATCGGGTAGCGATCCGCTAAGCGTATGGCGTAACATTTGCAATATGCAGGCCGTTGATCAGGTGAAGGTTTTTAGTGATAGTGCCAGTACTCTAGATGAATATCTGCTTGATGTGATTGACCACATTGGGTTGGAGTTGCTGTTGCGACGCATGCATTTGAGGCGTTCATATAAAATGGCGTCGTCCAATATTAGTCCTCTCGCAAAAGAGAACTCAATCAATGACTGGCTCGTCTCATTGCTGCGCCAACGCATGAACTTCGCTGGATGGACGGTTCGCGACCAGTCCCGTAGCGGCAGTTCTGCGTCAGGTGATGACGTCGGAGAAGTAGACGCCTGGATAATGGATAAAGGCGACAGATATATAGCCCTTATTGAAGCCTTTAGGCTGAAAGCGATTGAGCGGAACGTTATTCGCGAGCACATGAACAAGATTCATCTTTATAACTCGGTTGGTTGTAGTACCGTGCTTATTGTTGTCTATGTTGCTGCTGCTAATTTTGCGAGTTTGTCCGACAGGTATTGTAAGTTTATCCAAGGTCTTTCTTATGATGGGTTTGAGCGGGGGGCTCATTTTTCGCTTGTAAGGATTTTGACTCGAAGTAGTCCTCATATTCGTTACTACAAAGAGGTGCGGCTATTGAATCAGGTTCCGGTCACGTTTTATCACCAGTTATTGAATCTGCAGTCTTGACAATTTGCGATGCTGAAGTACTGGCATACCAATGTTTTGGTGTCGCGGAATTGATTACCCACCTGATTAAACCCGGCTCTGTACGAAATTCCGAAAAACCAACCGCCGCGCCACGAACGCTGAGGTTTTGTAGAATCCCACGCCATCGATGGAGTCTCCCTAACTTGTTCCATGCGGTGTTTGCGACATCTTTCTTCGCACAGAGCCTAGGGAATGTATAAACGTAGACGAGCAGTGAGTGGGCCGCTCCATCTGAAGGGAAGCGGTGCCCACTGGCAAGCTCATTGAGGGTTTCAAGGCGCTTTGGAGGGCTTCGCGGCGCCTGCCTTAGTCGCGGCCTTTGCTTTTTTCGTCTTAGTTGATGCAACTGACGCAGGTGAAATTTTCTCGATCAGCTCTTTGCCGATCTTCATACCCGTGCGACGCAGTCGATCACAGGCTGCCATGAAGCTCACTTTGCTGAAGAATGGGATTCCCAAAGAGCCGCCTTTATAGGGCGGCCGCATGATTCCGTACACTACTGTGTAGTCACTACGATTGAAGTCAGATTTTCGCCCGTCCGGGAGTGACTTCAAAAATGCGCTTCCACCCTTGGTCTTCGCGACGGTGTCCTTCAGCTTCGTGCGGAATTTGCTATCTGCCACGAAGGCCTCAGCACTGACCACACCTTGCATCCACAGGTGGCTTATGGGCCCTGATGATCCGCCATCTTTCAAATGGATGAACATCTTGTCGTTTGAGTAGAAGTCACAAGGCTCAAGGTTGCCCGAAGTGACACCCTCGGGATTGATTTTGGTACGGTCTAGCTTGATCAGGTCGGGACGCTTGGCAGTGATGTTCGCAATCAGCTCCTCTTCGTTCAGACATGAGGTTCGACCGATGATGCTGAAATCCGGAATGCTATCGAAATGTTTTTCGACCAGATCTTTGAAGGTTGCGGAAATTTCGTACCATTTTCCTGCAAATAGCACGTAGTGCGTCCGCGTCGGCTTGGTTAGCGTGCACTCCCAGTTCAGGCAGTCATAAACCTTCCAGCCAATCGGTTCGCCAGACTTTTGGCTCACGGAGCGGACCCGGTGCGAGGACTTCATGACCTCCATCGTTTGAGTGCAGGTCAGCCGATTTAGCTCGTCCACGTAATCGGTGATGGATAGCTTGGTGAACTCGCACTTGCGGCTACCAAAACCGGTGTACCCCAGTTCTGCGCCCTCTTGGTAATCAAGGATCTCTGGAGGGGACATGTGCAATAGGCTGTTGGCGCCTCCGCGGATCGCACGAATCTCGCTATAGAGCTGCCGATCCAAGATCTTCAACCGCTCAGAACTGGTCTCCTCCCTGACGTTGTCAAACCAGGCGTAATCGCGTTTGTAGGCGATTGACTTATAAGCCTTCAGAATTTCCGCGCACTTGTCGTGAAACTCGGACGGAGCCAGCGGGGCGTCTAGGCTTAGCGCGTCTTTGCCGGCAACAAACTTGGCAAATCCATCGTCACTGGGCTGACCGCCCGCCACCCTGGCCAGGTCTCGTAGTGTGTCCATACCAAACTGACTGAAATCCGAGAGTTTGCTGGCTTGTATCCGCTTCTGAAATGTCACCGCGTCTGGAGTTGCGAGATCAAGGCTAAGCAAGCTACCTCGCGGCACAGTGTTGAGCGCCACCTTCAGTCCAAATTGGTGAACGAAGGCATCTTCCTCCAGCGCGAGGTGGGCATAGCCAAAACAAAGGGCCATGCAGCGGTTTTCTACGTACAAAAAGAGGATGGCTGCAGAACCGCTGGAGTGCAGGCTTCCAAGAGGGTCTGAGATGTGGGGCTCGAGCAGGGCCAGCCATTCAGGAGTTCGGTCATACACCTGGCCGTAGTAGAGGATGCCTTCTCCGCCACCCTCCCAGTCCTGCCCCTTCAACTCCTTAGCGCCGCTTGGCCCATATTTCGGGCTGAGGCCATCCTCTGGATCTAGGTTCGGCTTCAGTAGCCGCACCGTGATTGAGTTGACGCTAATCCTGCTCATTACCACCCCTTAGCAAATGACCAATCCAGACATATTTGGATCCGATTTTTGCTTACAGTGATATCAAATTGCAATGAGTGCCGATATTCTGGTGGCTAGGCGGCAGTGACTAGGACCTGGATGCAGTAGGCAGGTACAGGGCAGGATTGTGGCCTGGTGTGGGCAGCGATTACTTGAGCGGGATAACGAGGGCGCTGGTGAAGGATGTTGAGCATTTCTGTTTGTAAGCGTTCGGCAAAGTCACCTTCCGAACTCCAGCATTAAGGGTGATGTTGCCCGCGTATTAAGTGAACACCATGGCCTTCGGCGGTGGAGTCGGGAAGGTGTGGTCGCCGGCCCCCTACAGATGGACCTTAGATTGGGGGTATCATTTTCAAACCATCCAAAGCATACCCTCAGATTTGCCCCCAATGTAGCAACCCAGTGGAAGTGAATGGAGCTCCATGGTCTGTGGAAAGGCAGAAGTAATCAGAAAAATAGCCTATTCGACGACACCTAAAGACTCTCAGGATCCCCGAAGAACATCTGTATCCGCGACCGCAACCACCGCTCCGCCGGGTCATTATCCTGCGCCCCCCGCCACGCCATATGCAATTCAAAACTCCGCACCTCCAACGGCAGGTCCTCAGCACGCAGCCCCCCAGCGGCGGTAAGGGCGTCCGCCGTATAGTCCGGCACCGTGGCGACGATATCGGTACCTGCCAGCAAACTGCCCAGGCCGTTGAACTGCGGCACCGCCAGCACCACGTGGCGCTTGCGCCCAAGCTCCTGCAGGGCTTCATCGATAAACCCCGACAGGTCACCTGCAAACGACACCAGCGCATGGGGGCGGGCGCAGAAGTCGTCAAGCGTGATGCTGCCTGGCACGCTGTCGGCCCTGAGCAGTTTTGGCCTGCTGCGGCGCAATACCTTGCGTTTGGCGTTGGCAGGCAGTTCGCTGGTGTAACTTACACCTACCGAGATCTCGCCAGAGGCCAGCAAGGTGGGCATCAGCAGGTAGTTGACCCGCCGCACTACCAGCACAATCCCCGGCGCCTCGGCACGGACGCGTTTCAACAACGGCGGCAGCAGGCCGAACTCGGCGTCGTCCGACAGGCCGATGCGGAATACCGCGTTGCTGGTGGCGGGGTCGAACTCGGCGGCGCGGCTGACGGCGGTGGAGATGGAGTCCAGCGCGGGGGACAGCAGGGCGAAGATTTCGTTGGCGCGGGCGGAGGGCTCCATGCTGCGGCCCGTGCGCACGAACAGCGGGTCGTCGAACAGGTTGCGCAGGCGTGCGAGCGCCGCGCTGATGGCCGGCTGGCCGAGGAACAGCTTTTCGGCAGCACGGGTGACGCTACGTTCGTGCATCAGCGTTTCGAACACGATCAACAGGTTGAGGTCTACGCGACGGAGGTCGTTTCGATTCATCGGTGCGCTTCGCCTGAATGGGGGCAGGGGTGAATCTTAAGGCCAAAGGCTGGTAACCTGCACCCGTTTAGGTGGCCAATGCCAGGGAAAGTCAGGTGCCCAATCGATGACAGGCATGTCGACTATTAATGACCACTGATGGCCTAACCGCTAAAGCCCGGATAGAGTCAATGGTAATTAGCGTTTCACACAGGCGAGGTATGCGATGTCCCGCATGATCCGTTTCCACAAGTTCGGCGCTGCCGACGTGCTCCGTTGCGAGGAGCAGGCCGAGCCGACGCCTGCCGCCGGTGAGGTGCAGGTCCGCGTTGAAGCGGTAGGTATCAGCTGGTATGACGTGCTCTGGCGCCAGAACCTGGCATCGTCGCGTGCACGGCTGCCTGCCGGCATCGGTCATGAGATGGCCGGCGTGGTGACGACGGTCGGGGAGGGCATTGACGATATCGCTGTTGGCGATCGGGTGGCCAGTTTCCCGGCCACCAGTGCCAACGACCACCCGGTATACGGCGACGTCATCGTGCTGCCGCGCTCGGCAATCACCCGTTACCCGAATGTACTCAGCCCCATCGAAGCGAGCGTGCACTACACGCCGTTGCTCATCGCCTATTTTGCCTATGTCGACCTGGCCCGCGCCAAGGCAGGGCAGACGGCATTGGTGACTGATGCCAGCCACTGTGCAGGGCCGGCCTTCGTTCAGCTGGGCAAGGCGCTGGGGCTCAAGGTGTTCGCGGCTACCAAAGATGCCGAGCAGCGTGAATACCTGCTGGGCCTGGGGGCGGACAAGGTGATCGTCACCGAGGAGCAGGACCTGGTGATGCAGGTGGGCAAATACACCGACGGGCGCGGCGTGGACATGGTGCTCGACGGCCTTGGCGGGCCACAGATGTCGTTGCTGGGCGACGTGCTCGCCCCGCGTGGCAGCCTTGTGCTGTATGGCCTGCAAGGCGGTAACCAGACGCCGTTCCCAGCTTGCGCAGCGTTCCAGAAAAACATTCAGTTCCATGTGCATTGCATCGGCAATTTTACCGGCAAGCCCGAGCTTGGCATTGCCCAGGACCAAGTGGCGCTGCACCGCGCACTGCGCGATATCAACCAATTCACCGCCGATCAGTTGCTGACCCCGCAAATCATCAAGGTGTACCCCTTCGAGCAGGTGGTGGAGGCGCACCGGTACATGGACCAATGCCCATGTGGCGGGCGTGTGGTGCTTGATTTGTCGCAGCCTTGAGCGCACTGCCGTTCATCCACGAACCCGGGCTGGCCCCGGGTTTTTTGTGGGCGATATCATACGATCATTTATTATAAAAAAAGAACATTCCTACAACTATAACAGTGCTGGACTACATTCCAGAGATTGACTAACTCACTGTTAGTAATATCTCGCCAACTATCCTCGCTTGAACTATTTCGGTCGACTCATCAAGCTGTCTATTCATCTTTGCTGACTGCTTTTTTTACCCCTATCTGTATCTTCAATTCGTTTTCCGTACCTCGATAATGGCCTAATGATAGTTTGCGCAAGGAGCGAGTGATGAACATGGCCAGGCCTGGTCCAGGGGGATGTGCAGCAGTGAAGCGGCGCCGTATTGCGGTGTTCTCGATGGTATGGCGACAGTGATGGGGCGTGTGCCCTGACCGATTTGTCGTACCCCTCGCGGGGGACCCCGCAGCGTGCCGGAACAATAAAAGCGTGTTCGGCAGGGCTGGCCGCATGAAGTTGATGAGGTGATACCGTGACTGCTATTCACGACCAGGCGATGCACTATATCTACCAGCAAGTGCTGGAGCGTTTGTTGAACCATATGTCGCAAGCCCAGCGCGCGGCCTTGCAGTTGTTGATACAGCGGTTGTTAGTGGCTGCGGGGGGCGCAGAATATATCGGCACCTTTCGTTTGTTGGTACTGCACGGCAGTGACCGGCGCAGTATCCGGTTGCTGGCCATGCTCCGGGCTGCGCAATTGAGCATCGCCGTGCGCGGGCCGGTGACGTTCCAGTTGCGGGTGCTGGTGGTCAGCTTGCCGGCGGCGGGCGAACCGCTGAGGTCCTGTCATGAGCGAAACTTCAGCGCGCTGTTCTTGCAGGATGACCCACGGGTTCAATTGCAGATGATGGAGGGGCGAGGGGTGGTGCCGTTCAGCAGCGTCGGCGTGTCACAGCCAACGGCCTCGACAGTTGCCAAGGATGCCATGCTGGTGTTTGGGCATTTGATCGACGCCAGGCCAGAGGCCTTGCTGGGTAGCCGCCTTCACCTGGAGGTGGCGATGGCAGTGGGTGCTGCCCTGCAGTCACAGGCCAGTGCGGATGTACTGGTCACTGCGATTGCCGCACGCCAGCGGCGACGGTTTCTGGCCTGGGCGCGGCGTAGCCTGCTGCTGGCGGGCGAGCGAGGTGTTCATGAAACGCACCATTGCCTGGGGGCACTGACCCAGGCGCTCATCCGCCTGGGTAACGCCGCGCAGGCACCGACGGCGGCCCACGCGGTACCTGAACCCCAAGCCACCACCGAAGCAGCATCGGTGCGGGTGATGCCCATGGACGATTTTCTGGAGCAGTTACTGGAGGGCCAGAAGCTTGACGTGATGCTCGGCTCCATCGACGAAACTGCCAGGGATGCCTGGCCCTTCGGGGCATTTGTCGACCCTGTGGCGTTGGCACAGCTGCACGATCTGCGCGCCCGCAGCCAGGAACCGCAGCCCGGTCGCCCGGCGTTGCGCCTGGCGTGCCCGGCAGCGGAGGGCAAACGGCGAGACTCGCAAAGCCTGCAGGTGGGCAAGGCCTATGGTATCGACCATGGTCAACTGACGTGCCTGTGCTTCAACCCCTTTGCCAGGCAAGGCAAGAACCTCGAGCGTTTTTTGCAGTGTCGCCATACCGACATGCTGGTGGCGCTGCCCTACCTGCACAGGGCCCTGCAGGGCAAACCCTGCCCAGAGGCGGTGAAGGCCTGGCTGGTTAACATCAGCGGCTTGCAACTGGGGCAACTGAAGTGGATATACGAAGGGCGGCTGCCGCTTTCAGCCTGGCGCGTACTCAGTAACCTGGCCCGCCGTGACATCCACCTGAGGCTGTTGCCCCGGTGCCTGCCAAACCGACCGCGCAGCCTGGCGGAGCTCACCTGATGCAGGGCGACATGCCCCGGGAGTTCGCTTACCGCAAGGTGCGCAGGTACCTGGAAGCATTGATCGGCCAGGCCCTGGCCGCGGGTACCTGTCGGTTGCCCTCGTTACGTACCCTGTCGAGCAGGCTGCAGGTATCGCTGGCAACCGTGCAGCATGCCTACAACCTGCTCGAAGAAGAGGGCCGCGTGCAGTGCCTGCCACGGTCGGGCTACTTCGTGCACAGTGGCCCCAGCCAGTTGCCAGCGACCATGCCTGGCCATCCACCCTTGCCGCTTCGGCCGGTGTTGCAGGGCAGCTTGTTGAACCATGAGCGGCGGCTTGCCCGGCAGAAAGCGAGCACTTCGGGCCCTTGGGCAGACCCTGCCAGTGCCCGCCTGCGCCTGGTACTGGCCGAGCGCTACACACGCTCGTGCAGCCGCTACTGGCGCGCGGGTGACGTGCAGTTGGCGCCGGACGTGACGGCACTGCTGGATACACTGCTCAAGGCGCTGGCGTTGGAGGGTGCCACGGTGCTGGTGCAGTCCCCGTGTTGCAGGCAGGTGCTGCGGGCCCTGACCAACGCCGGTTTACGCGTACTCGAAGTGCCCGTGGATGGCCGTGGTAGCCCGAACCTGCGCGCACTGGCCGGCCTGCTCGACAGCGAGCCTGTGGGCATGGTGGTCATGCCTTCCTGCCTGGGCATGCCCCAGGGCCGGTTGGTAGCTGCCGCCTGCCAGCAACAGATCGGTCACCTGCTGTCACAGCACCCGTTGTGGGTGTTGGAAAACGATCTGGACAGCGACCTGTGCCACGCCGGGCCGCCGACCACCCGGTTGCGCGATTGGGTAGAGCCGCGCTGGCTGCTGGTGTTGGGGGGATTCGAGGCCGCACTGGGGCCGGAGGTGCCCTACGCGTATGTGTTGGGCCCTGCCGAGGTACTGGAACAGGCCTTCATCGAGCGTGCCTACCGGCTGGCACCGCTGCGGCTGCTGGCACTCGCCTGCATGCTCGGCAAAGGTGAGGTCGACGCCCAGTGGCTTCAGGTGCGCACGGGGCTGCTGCGGCGTGCGCAAACCCTGTCGCGTATGCTGGAACTGCAGTTCGGCCCAAGCGCTGCTGTGCACCCACCCCAGGGTGGCCTGCTGTTATGGGTACGCCTACGCCGGGTACCGCAGTGGGCCCGCGTGATGGCTGCCGTGGCAGGGTCTGAGTTGTACGCGATGCCTGGGGTGGAGTTCAGCCTGCAAGGCCGCTATCGCCATTATCTGGCGCTTGGGTGGCTGGGCGACGACCCGGTGGAACTACAGGCGGCTATAGAGCGTTTGGCGAGGGCCGCAGACAGTCGCTAGCCTGTATGGCCCGACCCGCGGCACTTGCCAGGCTGGCAGGTCTGTATGTATAAACAGTGTCCCTGAGTGCCGCCGCCTGCCCTGATCTCCGTGATTGCCCATTCCGTCGACGACCCTTTCTACTACCTGCACAACTTCCGCCAGGTGCTGGCGTGGGTGGGGCAGCGCTACGAAGACCTCCTCGATGAGCAGGAGAAGGCTTTCATCGCTGCCTTCACTCAGCTTGAGGCGCCTGCCCAGGCGCTGCTGGTGCGCATGGTGATGCGCAAGGGCGAGCTGTTTCGCGGTGATCGCCTTGAGTATGACGAAATCGGCGATACCTACCAGGCCCTGCAACCGCTTCAGGCGCTAGGCTGGGTACGCGAACCCGAGCGGCTTGAACTTGAGCAATTGTTCGCCCTGTTGCGCAAGGACGAACTGGCCAACTGCTTCGCTGACCGGTTGAGCCGGCCGCGGGCGGCCAAGCATGAATGGCTGAGCCACCTGCAACAAATGGCCTTGGCTCCGCGGTCATTGGCCGAATGGTTCCCTGCCACTGGCGTGCGCATTTATGAGTGGTGCCTGCAACCGGTGTGCGACCGGATACGCCTGCTGTTTTTCGGCAACCTCTACCAGGACTGGTCCGACTTCGTGCTGGCCGACCTCGGGGTGATGCGCTACGAACACGTGCCGTTCAGTGCCGACTCTCGCGCCCTGCAGCAGCGCACTGATCTGGACTTGGCCATGGCACTGCATCGATGCGCCGAGCGGCTGGACCAGGGCGACGACACCCTGTCGATACTGGCAACGCTGCAGGGGCTGCGCAGTGAAAACCCATGGTTGGCACGGCGGCAGGCGCGGCTATTGTTTGCGCTCGGCCAGCAGTGTGAACGGCAGGGTGAGTGGGACCAGGCCATGGCGGTGTACACCCAGTGCAGCCATGCCCAGGCACGCATCCGCCAGGTGCGCGTGCTGGAACGCACCCAGTGTTGGGCCCAGGCGCACGCGTTGGCGCTGCAACTGGCAGCGGCGCCGGCCAACGCCCTGGAAGTGCAGGCGCTGGAGCGCATGCTGCCGCGGCTGGCGCGCAAGCTTGGCGGCCCACCGCAGCGCCGCCAGCGGGCGGCGCCGCTGGAGCTGATTGAGCTGGAACTGCCCCGGGCCCATGCAGCACTGGGTGTTGAAGAGGCCGTACGCCAGCACTTGGCGCAGGCGGGCGGCCAGGTGCATTACGTAGAGAACACGCTGTTCAACAGCCTGTTCGGCCTGCTGTGCTGGGAGGCCATTTTTGCGCCGGTGCCGGGCGCGTTCTTTCACCCGTTCCAGGCGGCGCCGCAGGACCTGCATGACAGTGACTTCCAGCACCGTCGCAGTGAGGATTTCGCGCGCTGCCTGGGCCGCCTCGAAGACGGCAGCCACCAGCAGGCGATTCTCGATTGCTATGCGGCCAAGCGGGGGTTGCAGTCACCGTTCGTGTTTTGGGGCATGCTCAGCGAGGCGCTGCTGCAGCAAGCCTTGGCGTGCCTGCCCGGCGAGCACCTCAAGCAATGCTTTTTGCGCTTGTTGCAGGACATACGCAACAACCGTACCGGCATGCCGGACCTTATCCAGTTCTGGCCAGAGCAGGGCCGCTACCGCATGGTCGAGGTGAAAGGGCCGGGTGACCGCCTGCAAGACAACCAGTTGCGCTGGCTGGAGTTCTGCCGCGCCCATGGTCTACCGGTGGCGGTGTGTCACGTGCGCTGGAGCGATGCGGCGTGAGCTACAGTGTGGCGGTGCGTGCCTTGTGCGAGTTCAGTGCCAAGGTGGGCGACCTGGACCTGCGCTTCACGCCATCGCCCACCGCACAGGAAGGCATCGAAGGCCATCGTCGGGTGGTCGCACGCCGGGCGGCTGGGTACGAATCGGAAATCCTCCTGGAAGGTGAATACCAGGCCCTGCGAGTGCGCGGCCGCGCCGACGGCTATGACCCTGCCTGCAATCGCCTCGAAGAAATCAAGACCCACCGCGGCGACTTGGCGCGCCAGCCCGCCAACCATCGCCAATTGCATTGGGCCCAGGCCAAGGTCTATGCGTGGCTGATGTGCCAGGCCCGGCAGCTGCCGGCGATCGAAGTGGCGCTGGTGTACCTGGACGTGGACAACGATGGCCAGACACTGATCAGCGAGCACTACACAGCGGGCGACCTGCAGGTGTTTTTCGAGGCCCAGTGCCAGCGGTTTCTGGCGTGGGCATATTACCAGCAACAGCGCCTGGCCGAACGTGACCACGGGTTGCAGGCGCTGACCTTTCCCTACCCGCAGTTCCGCCAGGGCCAGCGGCAGTTGTCCGAAACCCTGTACAAAGCCGTGAGCACCGGGCGCTGCCTGATGGCGCAGGCGAGTACGGGGATTGGCAAGACCTTGGGCACACTGTTCCCTCTGCTGAAGGCAATGGTGCCGCAACAGTTGGACAAGGTGTTTTTCCTGACCGCCAAAACTCCAGGGCGGGCGTTGGCGCTGGACGCTATCGGCCAGATCACCGCCAGCGCCCCTCAGCCCGCCCTGCGCACACTTGAACTGATCGCCCGTGACAAGGCGTGTGAACACCTCGACAAGGCTTGCCATGGTGAGTCCTGCCCCTTGGCTGCCGGGTTCTACGACCGGCTGCCTGCCGCACGGCAAGCGGCGGCCGGCTTGCCCCTGCTTGATCGTGCCCGGCTGCGGGAAGTGGCCCTGGCCCACCAGGTGTGCCCCTATTACCTGGGGCAAGAGATGGCACGCTGGGTCGATGTGCTGATTGCCGATTACAACTACTACTTCGACGCGCATGCGCTGTTGTTCGGGTTGAGCCAAACCAACCAGTGGCGGGTAGCGGTGCTGGTGGATGAGGCGCACAACCTGGTGGAGCGCGGCCGCAGCATGTACAGCGCCAGCCTGGACCAAGGCCAGTTGCACGCGTTGCGCCAGGCCAAGCCGCCAGGCCTTGGCAGCGCACTGGACCGTGTGAACCGGCAGTGGAATGCGCTGTACAAGGAACAGCGTGCGCCCTATGAGGCCAGCGAGCACCTGCCAGAGGGGCTTCTACGCGCCCTGCAGCAGTGCGTGGGGTTGATTCAGGAACAGATGAACCAGGCCCCTGCGCACATTGACCCGGCGCTGCTGCAGTTCTTTTTTCAGGCCCTGCAGTTCACCCGCGTGGCAGACCTGTTTGATGAACACTTTCTGTTCGACATCACCGTGCGCCAGGGCCCGCGCAAGCGGCGGCTGGCAACCCTGTGCCTGCGCAACGTCAACCCTGCGCGGCTGCTGGGCCCACGCATGCGCGCGGCACGCAGCGTGACGCTGTTCTCCGCCACCCTGAGCCCGCAACGCTTCTACCGTGACCTGCTGGGCATGCCTGCCGACACCGCTTGGCTGGAGGTGGCCGCGCCGTTTCGTGCCGAGCAGTTGCAGGTACGCATCGCCAGCCAGGTATCCACCCGCTATCAGCAGCGTCACGCTTCGCTGGCCCCCATCGTCGAGTTGATTGCACAGCAGTACCAGGCCCAGCCGGGGAACTACCTGGCGTTTTTCAGCAGCTTCGAATACCTGCAGCAAGTGGTCGGGTTGTTGACACAGCAGCACCCGCAACTGCCCGTGTGGGCCCAGGCGCCTGGCATGGACGAGGCTGCCCGTCAGGGTTTTCTCGACCGCTTCGTTGCCGATGGCCGGGGTGTGGGGTTTGCGGTACTGGGTGGGGCGTTCGGTGAAGGTGTGGACCTGCCAGGTACGCGGTTGATCGGGGCGTTCATCGCCACATTGGGCCTGCCACAGGTCAACCCGGTCAATGAGCAGTTCAAACAGCGCTTGGGCCAGCAGTTTGGTGCAGGGTTCGATTATGCGTACCTGTACCCGGGGGTGCGCAAGGTCATCCAGGCGGCGGGCAGGGTGATACGCGGGGACCAGGACCAAGGCGTGCTGGTACTGATTGACGAGCGCTTCACCGAACCCCGGGTCCAGCAGATGTTCCCCGGTTGGTGGCCGCCTGCAATCGGCTAACCCGGCAGGCCATCCGCCCGGGGTTGCAACAGTATCGGCAGGTAATGCCTCACGAACAACAGCAGTGCCATGCACCAGCACAAGGCAGACAGGCTGAACGCCAGGGGGGTGAGAAGGGGCAATATCACCCGCGCCAGCGCCGCCAGGTGCAGCAGTGTGAACCCAGCGGCTACGCTGGCCGGCACGCTCAACGGGCGGCCCGTGTGCCCCAGGCTCACCCGCGCCATCATTGCCAGCATCAGGCCGCTCATCGCGCCCACGGTCAATGTATGGGTCACAAGGCTGGGGCTGACGTTCACCCCAGCGTGCCATAACGCCATGCCCAGGGTGGCCACGGCAAGCCAGGCATAGGCCAGGTGCAGCGACCACAGCAGCGGTATGCCCCAAAGCCTGCGGTCATGCCACAGCAGCAGGCGGGCAGCGTGCAAGGCGAACAGGCAGCCAAACAGCACGGCCAGGCCCCACTGGGGCGCCTGGCCGAAGCCTGCTGCCATGGCCAGTGCCGCCGTGACACTGAGCACCAGGCAGCTGCGGTCCAGCCAGGGGCGTGGTGTGCTTGCCGTCATGTTGCCCAGGCCGCGTTGGGTGAAGAACGGAATCACCCGGCCACCCAATACGGTCATCATTGCAGCCACCAGCCACCAGCCACAACCCGGCCAACACGCCTTGCCGCTGCAACGGCTCGTCCTGGCGCAGGACGCCTGCGAGGGTGAGCCATTGGCAGCCCGTAAAAACCAACACCAGCACGACAATCGGGTAGTTGTTGCGCAACCGCCGCTGCACGATTGGCCTGGCCAGCGCCAACGTCACCAAAGGCAGAAAACCACCCTCGATCACCACAAGCCACTCAACAGGCAGTTCCAGAAACCAGGCAGCGCGCCCCAGCAGCCATATCAAGAACAGTGCCTGAAGGCTTCTCCCATGCAGGCCGGGTAATCCGCTCCAGTTTTGTACCGCAGTTAGCAGAAAGCCGCCGACGATGGCTGCGGTAAAGCCGTACAGCATTTCGTGACGGTGCCAGGCCAGCATGCCGCCGGTGGGCACGGGTGCGGACACGCCGGCCAATGTGCCTGCCCATACCGTCACAGCGATCAGCGCAAACACAGTGCCGGCCAGGAAGAACGGGCGGAACGCAAGGTTCCACAGCGGGCGGCAACGGCGGGACTCCATCAGGGGTACGAGCATGGTGATGCCTTAGATCTACTAGGATGATTCAGGTAACATCAGGATCTGTGCCAATGCTGCAGCCCTTGAATATCAAGGTGATGGCACTGCTCAAGGTCGTAATGACCCAACCAGCCGCGAGTCCGAATGACTCGCATCATGTCGCTTTGACTCGTTTCGTTTCAAGATTGCCCTGGCCACTTGCCGCTGCCACAGGATCCACGTTTTGCCCGATCTTCCGAACAACCCGTTGCTGCAGTACATGGCCCGGCTGGCGCCGTCCAGCCAGCAGACCATGCGCTACGTTCTTCAGGACACAGCCGACCGGCTTGGTTTCGTCGACTGCAACCTTGCCGACGTCCCTTGGCACAAGCTGGAGCCTGGCCACGTGATTGGGCTGGTGTCGGCCCTGCGCGAAGACGGCTATGCCCCCAACAGCTCATCGCTGTATGTGAATGCCATTCGTGGGGTGATGAACGAAGCCTGGCGCCAGGGGCTGATCGAGCATGAACACTTGCAGCGCATGCGCGAGGTGAAGCCTGCCACAGGCACCCGGTTGCCGCCTGGGCGCAACCTGCGGCGCAGCCTCATTCGCGAGCTGATGGATGCCTGCGCCGCCGACCCCCGCCCGCAAGGGGTGCGGGATGCGGCAATCATTGCCCTGCTGTATGGCACCGGCATGCGCAAGTCCGAGTCGGTGGACATCAACCTGGACCAAGTGGATTTCCAGGAGCGCAGCCTGCAAGTGGTGGGCAAGGGCAACCACCAGCTGATCAAGTACGCACCGCCTTGGGCCTTCGAAAAGCTGCAGGCCTGGTTGAGCCTTCGCCGCGAGGCATTACCTGCCGGCGCAGAAGACGACCCGTTTCTGTTCAACCGCATCCGCCGTGGCAACCACATCACCCGTGCGCGCATCACCAAACATGCGATTTACTACATCGCCCGCCAGCGGGGTACACAGGTGGGCGTGAAAATCATGCCCCATGACTTTCGCCGGGCCTTCATCACCCGCGTCATCGAAGAGCACGACCTGTCGATCGCCCAGAAGCTCGCCCACCATGCCAATATCCAGACCACCGCCATTTATGACCGGCGTGACGACAACGAGCGTCGTCGTGCGGTAGACCGTTTCGACTATTAACGCGCCAGGCACTGAAACAGCGCCGCCAGCCGCCCTTGGATAGTGCGCGGTGCCCGACACCGGCGCAGGCCTGCTACAGGTTTAATCTGAGTTCACCTGCGGAGTTGGCCCGCAACCTGCTATATCCAGCCTGAGAATTTGATCGAGTGGTCAGGCCGTGCGCATACCGATATGCGCCAGCCTGGCCCTCGCAACGGCCATCAAGGCCACGGATTTCAGGGGCCGCAGGATGTCGCTGGCGGAGCATATTGCAACACACACCGATGAAGCCGGGTGGAGCGCCTACCTGCAACTGCGCTTCATTGTGCGCGATGGCGTGACCCGCCTTGGTGCGCGACGCCATTACGGACCCCTTTTGGTGCAAAGGCCGTTTTACCCGGAGGGTGCGCCATGTCATGTGTACGTGCTGCACCCGCCTGGGGGCATTGTCGCTGGCGACCGGCTGGAGCTGGACATTCACCTTGAGCCTGGCAGCCACGCGTTGCTGACCATGCCCGGCGCCAGCAAGTTCTATCGCAGCATTGGCCCCACCGCGCGCCTTGCCCAGCACTTTCACCTGGGCGCTGGCAGCACGTTGGAATGGCTACCCCAGGACAGCATCTTCTTTTCTGGCGCCCGGGCCAGCCTGTACAGCCGTTTCACCCTGGCGCCAGGCGCAAGGCTGCTGGCTTGGGAAACCCTGTGCCTGGGCCGGCCGGTGATGAACGAGCAGTTCTTGCAGGGGGCGCTCGACAGCCGGCTGCGCATCGAACTGCCCGGCGAGCCTGGCCTGCACGAGCGGCTGCGTATTACTGGGGGCCGCCTTGAAAAGCTGGGTGGCTACCCGCTGCTGGCGACCCTGTGCGCTGCACCTGCTGATCAGCACACCCTCGACCAGGTACGGCCCTTGCTCGAAGCCCTGGCTAATCCGGGTGGCGCCACATTGCTGGGGTCGCTGCTGGTGATCCGCCTGCTCGACCACGACAACCAACACTTGCAACACACCCTGCAATGCCTGTGGCGAGTGCTGCGCCCGGCCGTTCTTGGCCTGCCAGCCTGCCCACCGCGTATCTGGGCTACCTGAGAGAGCACCCATGGAGCTGACACCAAGAGAGAAAGACAAGCTGCTGCTGTTCACCGCTGCGTTGCTGGCAGAGCGGCGCCTGGCCCGCGGCCTGAAACTCAACTACCCCGAAGCGGTGGCATTGATCAGCGCCGCTGTGCTGGAGGGCGCACGCGATGGGCGCACGGTCGCAGAACTGATGAGCCTGGGGCGCGAAGTGCTGACCCGGGAGCAGGTGATGCCCGGCATCGCCGAGATGCTCCAGGACGTGCAGGTGGAGGCGACCTTCCCCGACGGCACCAAGCTGGTGACCGTGCATGAACCCATTGTCTGACTACGCCCAGGGTACTCCCATGATTCCAGGTGAAATCCAGGTCGCCGAGGGCGACATCGAACTCAACGCCGGGCGTGACACGGTCAGTGTCAGCGTGGCCAACCACGGTGACCGGCCGGTGCAGGTCGGCTCCCATTACCACTTCTATGAAGTCAACCAGGCCCTGGTGTTCGACCGTGAGCCCACTCGCGGTTTTCGCCTGGACATCCCGGCCGGTACGGCGGTGCGTTTCGAGCCGGGCCAGGCGCGCACCGTGCAGCTGGTGGCCTATGCCGGCAAGCGCGAAATCTACGGGTTTCAGGGCAAGGTGATGGGCGCGCTGGAGGGCAGGGCATGAGCCGTATTTCCCGGCAGGCCTATGCGGACATGTTCGGCCCCACCGTGGGGGACAGGGTGCGCCTGGCCGACACGGCACTGTGGGTCGAAGTAGAACAGGACTACACCCTGTACGGCGAAGAGGTGAAGTTCGGCGGCGGCAAGGTGATCCGCGACGGCATGGGCCAGGGGCAGATGCTGGCGGCGGACGCCATGGACCTGGTGCTCACCAACGCGCTGATCATCGACCACTGGGGGATCGTCAAGGCCGATATCGGCATCAAGCACGGGCGCATCGCTGTCATTGGCAAAGCCGGCAACCCGGACGTGCAGCCTGGCGTCACCGTACCGGTTGGCCCGGGCACCGAGGTGATCGCGGCCGAAGGCAAGATTGTCACCGCAGGTGGGGTGGACTCGCACATCCATTTCATTTGCCCGCAGCAGGTGGACGAAGCCCTCAACAGCGGTGTCACTACGTTCATTGGTGGCGGCACAGGCCCCGCTACCGGCACCAATGCCACCACGTGCACCCCAGGCCCCTGGTACCTGGCGCGCATGCTGCAGGCGGCCGACAGCCTGCCGATCAATATCGGCCTGCTGGGCAAAGGCAATGCCTCGCGCCCCGAAGCCCTGCGTGAACAGATCGCCGCAGGGGCCGTGGGCCTCAAGCTGCATGAAGACTGGGGCTCGACGCCAGCGGCCATCGACTGCTGCCTTGGCGTGGCCGAAGAGATGGACATCCAGGTGGCCATCCATACCGACACCCTGAACGAGTCAGGGTGCATCGAGGACACCTTGGCGGCCATCGGTGACCGCACCATCCATACCTTCCACACCGAAGGCGCCGGCGGCGGGCACGCTCCGGATATCATTCGCGCGGCAGGGCAGGCCAACGTCCTGCCGTCTTCCACCAACCCGACGCTGCCCTATACGGTCAACACGGTGGACGAGCACCTGGACATGCTGATGGTCTGCCATCACCTGGACCCCAGCATCGCCGAGGATGTGGCCTTTGCCGAATCGCGCATCCGCCGTGAAACCATCGCCGCCGAGGATATTCTCCACGACATGGGCGCCTTCGCCATGACCTCGTCCGACTCCCAGGCCATGGGCCGGGTAGGAGAAGTGGTGCTGCGCACCTGGCAGGTGGCGCACCAGATGAAGCTGCGCCGGGGCCCGCTGGCCCCGGATACCGCCTACAGCGACAACTTCCGGGTCAAGCGCTACATCGCCAAGTACACCATCAACCCCGCGGTTACCCACGGTATCGCCCATGAGGTGGGCTCGGTGGAAGCCGGCAAGCTGGCCGACCTGGTGCTGTGGTCGCCGGCGTTCTTCGCGGTCAAGCCGGCCCTGGTGATCAAGGGCGGGATGATCGTGACAGCGCCCATGGGCGATATCAACGGCTCCATCCCCACCCCACAGCCTGTGCACTACCGGCCCATGTTCGGGGCGCTGGGCGCAGCCCGGCATGCCACGCGCATGACGTTTCTGCCCCAGGCCGCCATCGACCGCGGGCTGGCACAGGAGTTGAACCTGCGCAGCCTGATCGGTGTGGCCCGGGGTTGTCGCCGGGTGCGCAAGGCCGACATGGTCCATAACACCCTGCAGCCAGTGATCGAAGTCGACTCGCAAACCTATCAGGTGCGTGCCGATGGCGAGCTGCTGGTGTGCGAGCCGGCCACGGAACTGCCCCTGGCCCAGCGTTATTTTCTGTTCTGAAGGAGCACTGATGATTGTCCTTACCCGCCGTATTTCAGACCCCGGCGCCCATGCTGAAACCGGCACCGTCACCCTGGACGTCGACAGCCGTATCAAGAGCCGCCTGCGGGTGACCTTGGACGATGGCCGCGAGGCCGGGCTGATGCTCGATCGCGGCCACCTGCTGCGTGGGGGGGAGTGGCTGGCCGACGCTGCAGGTACCCAGTGCATTCGTGTGCTGGCGGCACCGGAGGCGGTGTCGACGGTGCGCTGCAGCGACCCGCACCTGCTGGCCCGGGCTGCCTATCACCTGGGCAACCGCCATGTGCCGCTGCAAATCGAGCCCGGCCTGTTGCGCTTCCAGCATGACCATGTGCTGGACGACATGCTGCGTGGCCTGGGGCTGACGGTGGAGGCCGAACAGGCCCCCTTTGAACCTGAGGCGGGGGCCTACCAAAGTGCGCCCCATGGCCACAGCCACGGCCACGATCATCCGTTCGTGCGCCTGCCTGCCCATTCCTGAACTGCACTGGAGCCAATAATGAAAAACACCCTGCCACTGTTGCTGCTGATGCTGGCCGTACCCGCTTTCGCCCACCCTGGGCATGACACCAACCCCTTGCAGGATGGCCTGCTGCACCCGCTCACCGGCCTTGACCACCTGCTGATGCTGCTGGGTACCGGCGTGCTGGCCGCCCTGACCCGGCGCAACCTCACCCTGCCACTGGCGACCTTGGCCGCGATGTTCGCCGGCGCGGTGTGTGGCCACCTGTTCGGCGGTGTGCTGGGCATGGAAACCCTGATTGCCGGCTCGCTGGTGGTCGCCGGTGCTGCCCTGCTGCTGCCAGGGCGGCAGGTACTGCTGGCCATGGCCATGCCGATGTTCGCGTTGTTCCACGGTTGGGCTCACGGCGTCGAAGCCACGCCAAGTGCCTTCTGGCAGTTCAGCGCAGGCTTTGTGCTCGTCAGTGGCCTGCTGTTGGCCGCCGGCTTTGCCGTCGGCTGCCTGCTGCGTCGCCACACCGGGCTGCAGAAAGTGTTCGGCGGCGGCTTGCTGGCCAGCGCCGCCATGGTGCTGGCCGGTTGATGAGCAGCGACCTGGCGTTACTGCGCTTGCTGCAGCTGGTCAGCCCTGGCCTGCCGGTAGGTGGTTTTACCTATTCGCAAGGCCTTGAGTGGGCGGTGGAAGCTGGCTGGGTGAAGGACCTAGCCGGGTTCACTGCCTGGCAGCGCGAGCAGATCGACGATACATTGGCCTGCCTCGACTGGCCGGTGCTGGTGCGCCTGTACCACGCCTGCCTGGCCGAGGATGCTGCGGCGTTCGAGCACTGGAGCCGCTTCTTGCTGGCAAACCGCGAAACCGCCGAATTGCGCCTGGAAGAGCAGCAGCGTGGGGCTGCGCTGGCACGTTTGCTCGACGGCTGGCAGTTGGGCCAGGCCCCGGCCTGGCGAACCAGCCTGGAGATGACTCAACTGGGTGGCATGGCCTGGTTGGCAGCCCAGTGGGCCATCCCCCTGCGGAAGCTGGCCCTGGGCCATGGCTTTGCCTGGCTGGAGGGCGCCGTCATGGCCGGGGTCAAGCTGGTGCCTTTTGGCCAGCAGGCGGCCCAAACGCTCTTACGCGACTTGAGTGTTGAGTTACCTGCAGCCTTCGACCACGCGCTGATGCTGGAGGATGAGCAGATCGGCGGCGGCTTGCCGCTGTTGGCCATCGCCTCATCGCGTCACGAAACCCAATACACCCGTTTGTTCCGTTCTTGAGGACTGCCTGAAATGCAAAGCTATCAACAACCCCTGCGCGTCGGTGTCGGTGGCCCGGTCGGCTCTGGCAAGACTGCATTGCTCGAAGCGCTGTGCAAGGCCATGCGTGACCACTACCAGATCGCCGTGGTCACCAATGACATCTACACCAAGGAAGACCAGCGTATCCTCACCGAGGCCGGCGCCCTGGAGCCCGAGCGTATTGTCGGCGTCGAAACCGGTGGTTGCCCGCACACGGCGATCCGCGAAGATGCCTCGATGAACCTGGCCGCCGTAGAGGCCCTGGCGCGCAAGTTCGGCAACCTGGAGGTGATTTTCGTCGAGAGCGGCGGTGACAACCTGAGCGCGACCTTCAGCCCAGAGCTGGCTGACCTGACGATCTACGTGATTGACGTGGCCGAAGGCGAGAAGATCCCGCGCAAGGGTGGGCCAGGTATCACCAAATCGGACTTCCTGGTCATCAACAAGACCGACTTGGCGCCCTATGTGGGCGCATCGCTTGAGGTCATGGAACGTGATACCCAGCGCATGCGGCCACAACGGCCCTGGACCTTCAGCAACCTGAAAAAAGGCGAGGGCCTGCAGGCGATAATCGATTTCATCGTCGAGCGCGGCATGCTGGGTGTGCGCACCTAGCCCGCCATGCCGTCAACCCGCGTGGGCGACAGGGGCGTCGGTCAACTCATCCAGGCCGTCATCCTCACCCGGCAGCGCGGTGATCACGCTGAAGTCACTGACTTCCACCTGGCCACCGCCGTAGCCAAGCAGGTGAAATGAAAAGGCCTTGCGCTCAACGGGGTTGTCGAAACGGAACTCCATTTCAAGCGGCTTCTTGGTGGTTACCTTTACCTCGGCGGGCAGGCCCAAGGCCACTTCCTGCTCCATTTGCTTGGCCTTGAGCTGGATGAATGCTGCCCGCTTGGGGTCGAGTGAGCGCACCTTGACCCTGACGCGCGTGTGCGAGCCCTGTGGCATTTCCAGATACTGAGCGCCAATCAGGTTGTCGGCCCAGTCGTCGTGAATACGCTTGCGCAGCTGGATGGGGGAGGGGCCGCCGAACTGGTAGCGCAGGTTCAGTGGGGTCTGCAGCAGAGACTGGTCGAGTACCGCCGCCAATGCACCGACCTGTTGGCCCAGGTAGCTATCGCCCTGGCCCAGGTAGCGGGCCTTGTCGGCGATGAAGCCCTCGCTGGCATAGCGCCGGCAGCGCTGCTGGAAATCACACTCGGTGAATACCCCCTGCCCGTTGTGATAGCGCAGCATGCCATTGGTGAACGAGATCATCTCGCGGCCGGTGTCGTAATCCCGATACAGGGAGCGCCCACTCAGGGCCAGGGGGATGGGCAGCGCGAAATAGTCGAGTACGGAGGTGGCCAGGTCAACATGACCGTAGGTGCCTGACTTGAGGGTTGGCAGCAAACGCTGCTCGGGTGCCAAAGTCAGGTTGAAGCCCCAGGACGAGGCAAGGCGCACACCGTCGATGCCATGGGATTCATCCGAGGTGACCACCACCAGGGTGTCCTTGAGTACGCCCTGGCGCTCCAAGGCGTCCAGGAAGCCGCCAAGGGCGTCATCTAGGTAGGCGACGGCCGCCTGTTTGGGGGTGTCGTAACGGGCCAGGTAATCCGCCGGTGCCGAATAGGGCTGGTGAGTGCCGACCGTGAGCAGGGTCAGCATCCAGGGCTGGTCCTGTTTGCGCAGCTGGCCCACGTAGTCCAGAGCACCTTCGAAGAAGGCGCGGTCATCCTTGCCCCACGGGAAATCGAGGTAGTTACGGTTGCCGAACCATTCCACGCCATGCACGGATTCAAAGCCGATGTGCGGCATGATGCGGTCCTTGGCCATGAAGCGCAGGCCCGCCCCTTGCAGGTAATGGGTGGTAAAACCGGCCTGGCGCAGTTGGGCAGGCAGGCACGCCTGGTTGCGCTCGGCCTGGGTCAGCAGCTCTACGCCTTTGGGGGTGCCATTGGCCAGCTTGTCGTAGTCGCCGCACAGCATGGCGTAGAGCCCACGGATGGTCTGGTGTGTGTGCAGCACGTAGTCCGGGGTGTTCATGCCCCGAGCCGCCCACTGGCCAAGCCTGGGCATGAGGTCTTCATCGAAGCGGCTGTGCAACGCCTCGCGATTAGGGCGCACGTAGGCCCCTGGGATGCCTTCTACAGTGATGATCAACACGTTGCGGGCGCTGCCGGTGGCGGCCAACAGGCGCTGGCCGTTCAGGTCGGCCTGGGTCAGCCCGGTACTGGGTAGGGGTGTGAAAGGCGCGCGCCCCTCGACAAGACGTTGCAGGTTGCCCACGCCCGCAGACAACACCTGGTGGCCAAGGTTGTACTGGCGCCATTGATCGGCATCCGAGGGCGCCAACTGCTGGCTGCCCCAGTGAATGGCGAACAGGCCCATGACACCGGCCCACGCACTGCGCGGCAACGGCGCGCCGGGTTGGCCACGGCTGCGCCATGCGCAGACCAGCCAGGTTAGCAGGCCTGCGCCCAGCAGGCCGGGCAGCCAGGCGTGGGCCAGGCTGCCGCCGGTGGAGTTTTCCATGAACTGCGGGTCGAACAAATAGGTGAGGTCGGCACTGGTCGGCAGCCTGCCCACCGCGCTGACCAGCTCGGCCGAAGCCACCCAGAGGCCCGCCCAGGCCAGCAAAACCGGCAAGCCCAGCCACCAGGGGCGGCGATACAGCAACAGCAGCAGAGCCCCGCCCAGGGCAAGGTCCGACACGTAGCCAAGCGGGTTCGACCAGCCAAGCACGGTGCGCGCAACCAGGGGGATCACCAGCACCAGCATCGCCAGGGCGATCAACCGGGTGCGTGGGCGGTCTGACAGGCTCTTCACAAAAAACTTCCCTTTTGCCATTAAAACGTCATGCATCTGTGCTGGATGATAACAGGCAAGGGCGCTCGGAAGCCTTTGTGCAAAGGCCTGCCACACAAAAACCGAGCCCGCACAGGCGGGCCCGGTGTGTGCAACCATCAGAAGTAGTAAGGGAATTTCAGGCTGAACGAGAAGTCCGGGGCGTCATCGGTCAGACCGATGGACAGGTTGGGTACGATCGTGAGGTTGTTGCTGGCAGCGAAGGTCATGCCGATGTTGAAGTTGGCGGCGTTGTAGTCGCTGTTGGAGATGGTTTGCCAGTCACCACCATCGGGCTTGATCTTGCTCTTGCGGCCGATCTGGTCCGACACCGAGAACGACATGCTCATTTTTTCGTTCAGGGCAAAGGCGATACCGCCACCGATCTGCCACGAGTCACCCAGCTTGACGTCGCCCGGCACCTTGCTGTTGACCTGGGGGCTGATGTCACTGAACGAGTCTTGCAGGTTATAGGTATAGGACAGGCTGCCGAACAGCACTGCCGGGTCGAACGTCTTGACCAGCGAGATACCGGGGGTGATGGACCACACGCCATTGCCGGTCGGCAGGCTTTCAGGTACCGAGAGGTTGTCGTTGCCAGCCACCTGGCGCAGTTTGATGCCATACGGGTCCTTGCCGGTAGGGGCCTTGACCCGCAAGGTGGCAACGGCATCCGGCCAGCTCTCGGACTCGTCGAGGAACTTGTAGGCAACGCCCACGTTGATGTCGCCGATTTCCGGGTCACGGGTCACGCTGGCATCGGACGTGGTGGGCCCGGCGCCACCGGCCCCCCCTGAAGAGTAGGTGGACTCGCGGTAGATCACGGGCACGTTGACGTCGAACTGCCAGCGTTGAGCCAGGTTGTAGCGGGCGGTCAGGTCCAGGGTCCAGTTATCGGCCTTGATGCGGTCCAGGTTGATGTTGCCGAGGAAGATCGAGTCCAGGGCCAGGAAGCCGTTGAGGGTCAGCGCACGGGTGTCGTAATGGGTGTAGGTCAGGCCGGTTTCCAGGCTGAACTTGCCACCGCCGAAGAAGCCACTGGCCTCGTCGTACAGGTTGGACACGCTCTGTGCAGGCTCCGAGTCTGCTGCCAACGCCTGGCCGTAGGAGCTGCCGGTGGTGCCAGGGGCCCCGGTGGCCACTGTCTGGCCACCCTTGACGCGTTCAGCCGGGGATTTCACCAGGCGCTTGGGCGGCGGGGCGGCAGGGGTTTCCTCAACCTGACGCACTCGCTGTTCCAGCACCATCAGCGCCTGCTGCTGGGCCTCGTAGCGGCGCTTGAGCTCTACCAACTCCTGTTTCAATGCTTCTACCTGCGGATCTACAGCGGCGTACAGCGAGGTGGCGGGTGCCAAGGTAGTCAAACAAACAACCGCTCTGAGCGTTAACGATCGTTGCATGGAATTGCCGTCCCTTCCGACTGCTTTGATGAGACTGAGCGTAGATCAGTATCCGAAAGTGCGAAGACCTTTAAGTTGGTCCAGGCTGCCATTGAGCGACGCGGCCGCAGGCAGGTTGTCGCGCATCACCACATTCAACGAGGTCACGTTGTTAACGAAGTTGCCATTGCCCAGCAGTGTGGTGTTCTGCATCAGCCCGCCCTGGGCCAGCCGTTGCACGGTGCTCCCCTGATTATTGTTGGCGTTGATGTTCAACTGCACGCCCACGCCGCTGGACGATACGCTGAGCGCACCGGCGCCATTTTCACCCACCAGCGTCTGCCCGGCGGCCAGCGCCTGGCCCTGGGGCTGGAAGACGGGCGCCTCGTTGGCCTTGGTGACGTTCACATCGACATTGTTGTAGGCGCTGTTGTTGTCACCGGCGGCGCGTACCACCTGGGTGACCCCTTGTGTCGTCCCCAGCCCGCCGCCACCGGTTACCGTACCGGTACCTTGAGCGCCTGCCGGGGTACTGGCATGGGCACTGGTGGGGACTTTTTCATCGATCATCGACACGTAGAACTGAGGTTTGATTGTGGATTGCTGCACCTGCAGGCTGCTGGTGGCACCAATCACCTCACCCTGGGCGTTCTGCCAGGTGCTGCTCATGACAATGCCGAAACTGACGATGCGCCCCGGCATCACGAAGCGTCCGCGCAGGTTCGCCAGCTCCTGGTCCTTCAGCTCGATGGGCTTGAACGTTTCGGCGTGGATGGGCAGGCTGGCGGCAAGACAGGCCATGGCCAGCCAGATTGGGGTCTTCATGGAATGCTCCCCGGCGCATCATGCACCTTGTCATTGGAAGAGGCGTTAGAAGAAGTCGCTTTTGATGAAACCAAAGTCCAGCAGGTCTGCGTCTTTGACTGGCGTGAAGCCATCCAGGCGGCCCTTGGCGGTGAGCGGCAGCGGTGGGTCTATCAGCGCGTTGTCCTTGTCGTACCCTTGGCCGATCACGGCAAAGATGATGCCGTTCCAGCCTTTGATGAAGTCATCGACCCTGTAGCGTTTGTGCCCCAGTACGGGGTCACCGATGTATACCCAGCCCCTGTCGACCTTCTGCATGACCACGAAGTGCTTGTAGCCACGGATGTCCATCAGCACCACCACCGGGATGCGCACGTCGTGCAGGGTATCGGGTGCTACCCGGTAGCCCCGGGCACGCATGCCCAGGCTCTCCACGTAGCGTTTCATGTCGAGCATCGAGAAGCCTTGCGTACGCACCAGGTCCTGGTCGGCGTGGGCCAGCATGCCCTCGATGATCTGATGTTCGTCCACATCCAGCCAGTAGGCCTGGCGCAGGATGGTGGCCAGCGCGGCAGCACCGCAGCTGAAATCGGTTTTTTGTTGCACCAGGTCGACGAACTTGCGTTCGCGCACACTCTGGATCGGTTTGAACACCACGGCACCGCCCGGCAATACGGACAGCGGCATCTGCGCGGCCTCACTCACGCAGGCCACGCACAACAGGAACGCCAAGGCGATGGTGCGCATGATCGGTTGCCTTCTGGTGTGTTGGGGATAGGCCCTCCGAAGAGGGCCTTTGGCACGCCACTTAGAACGAGGTGTTGGAGATGGCCAGCGAGTTGCTCTGCTGGTTGCCCACACCTGCCGCCACGTTCACGCCCAGGTTGCCGCTGCCGCCGTTCACCGAACCGCTGAGGGTTGCAGTGTTGGTAACAGGGTTGGCCCAGCCGGTCGGGGTCAGCACTTGGAAGGACACGGTATTGCTCAAGTCGTAAGCGCTGCTTTCGCTGTAGCTCTTGGCAACGTCGTTCGAGGACTGACTGGCTGCTTGCCCAGACTTCTGATACGCCGAGGCCGAGGCGTTCTCGTACGACGAGTCATGCGACTTGGTGTACGAAGAGTCACGCGACTTGTCATAGGACGATTGGTGGGTTTTCTCGTAGTTCGAATCGAAGGCTTTTTCGAACGAAGAGTCGTAGGCGCTTTGCTGCGACTTGTCGATCGAGGCGTTCAGCGAGGCATTCAGCGAGCCGTCGACGCTGTTGGTGCGGGTGCGGTCGCCGTTGCCGTTGTTGACGGTTACGGTGCGCGTGGCATCCGCTGCGGCTGCGAGGGTGGCGCTCAGGTTGGCACTGCTGGACGAGCTGGCGCTGCCGCTGGCCGAGCCGTTCACGCCCCAGCTGTTCGAGCCGCTGGCACTGCCACTGTTGGAACCGCTGGCGTTGCTGGAGTGTGAGCCGCTGGCGTTCCAGCCGTTCGAACCGCTGGAGCTCGCGCTTTGCGAGCCGGCCAGGCTGAAGTTGGACGATGCGCTGCGGTTGTCGGTGGAGTTCAGGGTGCCTTCGCGCGAACTCGAGCCGGTGGCCGAGGTGGTGAAGGTCAGGGTGTCGACACGGTAGGTGCGGTCGGCGCCGTTGTTGACCACCAGGCCTGGGCCATTCTGGTCGGCCTTGGCGGTGGCCGTGGCGTTACCGATGCCAGCGTTGGTGTTGGCGATGGCCATGCTGTTTTTCTGTTGGTTCAGGTCGCCGCCGGCAATGTTGATGCCCACGTTACCCGAGCTGCCCTCGCCCGAGCCGCTCATCACGGCCGAAGACTGGGTAGACCAGTTGTCGACACGGTTGTTGTTGCTGTACTGGCTGACATCGGCATTGGCTTCGGCAGTGCCGAACACGAAGCTGTTGTCCAGGGTGGAATCAGCCGCCGCATTGGCGATCGCCGACGCGTTGCCCTGCTGGTTGCCATTACCGGACGCCACGTTGACACCCACGTTGCCGCTTGCGCCCGTGGCCGAGCTGCTCATCTCGGCCTGGTTCACAGTGCCCTGGTTGGTGATGGTGTTGCCGGTGCTGCGCTGGGTATCCAGTGCATCGGCTTTGGCCGAAATGGGCAGCCAGGTGGTGCTGCTGCCGTTGTGGTAGGTGCGGCCGTTCTGATCAGCTTGTGCAGCTACAGCCATGACCGCCGCAATTGCGAAAACCAGAGGCTTGAGTGCCATCGAAGGTTTCATGGTGATTCTCCGTGCTCTTAAGGGTTAAGTGTCGTGCTTAACGAAAAGGGTCAATCCGCGACCCGTATGCTCAAGGTGTTGGCCATGCGGTTTCCCACCCCGGCACTCTGGTTCAGCTGTACCACCCCACGGCCACCGGTGAACGCCTGGTCACTGGTCGTGACTTGGCGATGGCCGGCCGAGATGGCAGCTGAATCGGAGTTGTTGAGCAGCGCCACGTTCTGTTGCATGAGGACGCTGTCGTCGATGCTTTGCGGTTGTGCCCCGATACTGATACGCAGGGCGTTGGCCTGCTGCGTGCCGGCACCGGCACTTTGGTTGACGCCCAGGGCGCCACTGCCATTGCTGAACGCAGTGCCACCGATACTGGCCTTTGCATCCATGGCCGGGTCAGCCGGTACGTTCAGGCGCTGACGGACCTGGGTACTGGCGCTGGCGCCGTGCCCGGCTGCGAAGGCGCGGGCGTTGGCCTGCTGCTGCATGTCGCCCGCCGCCTGGTTGACCGTCATGTTGCCTTGGTAACCGCTGCCCGAGTTGTCGATGTCGGCGGTGTTGTTGACCGCGGCCGGTGGCTGGGCGAAGGCCGGCGCGCCGCACAGCGCGGCCAGCAGAAGCAGCATGGGCTTCATCTCACTTGCCTCCCGTCAGGATCTGCAGTGGGGCCAGGCCTTTCTGCACACTTGAATTGACCATGTTGGAAATACCGTTGCCCGAGCCTGTCCCCCTGCCTGCGGCCAGGTTGGGCAGTTGGTTCTGATGCGACAGGTTGCCCCCCAGGTGGTCGGTCTGTTGGGTGATGAGCGAATTGATGCCAGCGCCGCTGCTGATGTTGGCGAAGTCGCCATCGCTCAGTTCGTTGGTTTGCCTGAGCACGTGGGCGACGGGGTTGGCGTTGACGGTGGTCGGGGAGGGGTCAGGCTGCAGAGGGGGGACTACCGCGTTGCGGGTCTGCACATCACGGGTGATCACGATGATGCCGTTGTCGGCCTGGGCCGACAGGCTCAGCGAGCCCAGCACGCACCCGATCAGCATCAGGTGGTTGAGGCGGTGGTTGATCTTCCTCACGACGGCGTTCCCTCTTCAGCCGCTGGCCTTGTTCAGCGATGCGCTAGGCAGAGCAGAAGCCGTGCCGCTTTTGATAACTGCAGCAATATCAAGGGCTTGGGCGTTCAGGAGGGGTGATGAGGTGGGGATGTGTGTCAGCCCTGATACAGCGCACCGGCGCCCAGGGTGGGCGGGCTGCTGCAATGGCCTCAATCTTGAGGGGGAAACTTGGGTGTTTCAGCGCCTTGACACTCTGCGGCAATTAACACCAGAGCCCCTGAATGCGGGGTATTCGGGGGCTGGCGTGTGTCATGTGCTTAACACTGGGGCGGTTATGACGTCGCGCAGCGCCCCATCAGGGTGGCGACTTGCTCTGCGGCCACCTGCTGACGCTGTTCCCAGGTGCCCTCGATAACATGGTAGGCCTGCTGGTGGCGTTGCAGCCACTGCAGGCTGTCGTCGAAGAACTGCTGGCGGTCCTGCAGCGCCGGCTGGCTGCGTTGGCCATCCGCTACCCAAGGTACCCCGTGAGGGCTGAGCAACAGGTGCAGGTCGTAATGCCGCGCCAGCAATGCCTGCTCCAGCCACGGCGGGCACGCCGCAAACAAGGCTTGGCTCCACAGCATGTTGCTGAGCAGGTGGGTGTCGAGGATCAGCAGTGGCGGGGCCTCTGCACGTGCCTCATCTTCCCAGGCCAGTTGGCCGCGGGCGATGACCGGGATATCGGCATAACAGGTGTCCCGCCGTTGCTGGTCGATGAAGTAGCGGACGTACTCGCCTACCACCACACCCCCGAAACGGGCCTGGATCAACCCGCTCAACCAGCTCTTGCCACTGGATTCCGGCCCGCACAGCACCACGACCTTCATGGTTGCGCCAGCGCCGGGTCACGGCGCCACTCCAGCCAGCCGCGCAGTGCGATCAAGGTCAGCACCACGAAGAAACCCGCCGTGAAGTAGAGCTGCTGATGAAGGTACTGGCCGACATAGGCGATATCGACCACCACCCACAGCGGCCAGCACTGCACACGCTTCTGCGCCATCCACAATTGCGCGACCAGGCTGAACCCGGTCAGGGTGGCATCCAGCCACGGCAGCGCGGCATCGGTGAAGCCGGCCATGCTGGCGCCCAGCCCTGCGCTCAGCACCAGGCCGGCTGCCAGGCCGGCGACCATTGGCAATGGCGCCAGGCGCGAGACCCGGCGCGCCTCTTCGGCGCGCCCGGGCCGCTGCCATTGCCACCAGCCGTACAGCTGCAAACCGGCGTAGGCCACCTGCAGCAACATGCCCGAGTACAGCTTGACCTCATAAAACAACCAGCCGTAGATCAGCACAGCGATCAGGCCGATGGGCCAGCACCAGGTGTTCTGCTTGACCGTGAGCCATACAGCGGTAACGCCGAGGACGGCGGCGATGAGTTCAAGGCCGGACATCGGCGATCCTTGGATAAATCGGGGAGGGGCGCGATTGTAGCCGTTCGCAGGGGTAAGGTGTAGGGCACAGGCTGCGGTCCAGCCTGTGCCTACCGCGCTGCGTGTATCAAACCCGGAACTGGCGCAGCAACTGCTCAAGGTCCTGGCTCAGGCGGCCCAGGGCCAGGCCCGCATCGCTTGACTGGCGCGCCGCTTCGGCGGCCTGCTGAGAAAGCCCAGCGGTATCCAGTACATTGCGGTTGATCTCTTCCACGACGTGCGACTGCTGTAACGTGGCGCTGGCGATGGACGCGTTCAGTGCGGTGAGGTTGTTCAACACCAGGTTGATTGCATCCAGGCTGGCGCCAGCTTCACGGGCCTGCTCGACGGTTTGGCGCGACGCTTCGCTGCTGGTGTCGATGGCCTTCACCGCCGCATCGGACTGGCTTTGCAGGTGCTCGATCATGGTGTGGATCTCAGCCGTCGACTGGGCGGTCCGCTGGGCCAGCAGCCGCACTTCGTCAGCGACCACGGCAAACCCTCGGCCCTGTTCACCGGCGCGGGCGGCTTCGATGGCGGCGTTGAGTGCCAGCAAATTGGTCTGCTCGGCGATCGAACGGATCACCTCCAGCACACCGCCTATCCGCGTGCTGTGCCCGGCGAGTTCACGAATGACCTGCACGGCCTGGTCGATGGTCATCGATAGCCGGTCGATTTGCGCCAGGCTGCCGTGGATAGCCTGCTGCCCATGGGCCACCTGTTGCTGGGCTGTGCGCATCTCGCCCGCCGCCTGCTCGGCCGTCTTGGCCACATCCTGCACGGCATAGGTGACTTCGTTGACCGCCGTGGCTACCTGGTCCATCTGCAGCGACTGCTGGGCACTTTGATGTTGAGCGGCCCCGGCGTTGTCGCCCACATGGCCGGCCGAACGTGCCAGTTCATGGGCCGCCCCCTGCAGTTGGCCGACCACGCCCTGCAGCTTGCCGTTGAAGCGGTTGAAGTGTTCACCCAGGTGAGTGATTTCGTCCCGCCCATGGGTGTCCAGGCGCCGGGTGAGGTCGCTCTCGCCGCTGGCGATGGTGCCCATGGCCTCTACCGCTTCTTGCAAGGGGCGCGCGATGCTGCGGGCAATCAGCCGCACCACCAGGGCCAGCACCAGGGCGATAACCAGGCCCAGCAGCGATGCATCGCGCACCTGGCGGGCAAATTCGGCCTGCACGCCGTCAATGTATACACCTGAACCGATGATCCAGCCCCAGGGCTTGAACAGCTGAATATAGGAAGTCTTGGCAACCGGTTCGCTGGCACCGGGCTTGGGCCAGCGGTAATTGACCGGCCCGGCATCCTGTTGCCGTGCGAGCGCGACCATTTCGTTGAATACAGCGAACCCGTCCGGGTCCCGGATACCCGACAGGTCCTGGCCGTCGAGCTTGGGGTTGGTCGGGTGCATGACCATTCTCGGCCCCAGGTCGTTGATCCAGAAGTAGTCGTCGTGGTCGTAGCGCAGCGCCCGCACCACCTGCAACGCCTGTTGCTGAGCGGCCTCCCGGCTGAGCGTGCCTGCAGCTTCAAGCCCTTGGTAATACGCCAGCACCCCGGCCGCAGTCTGCACCACGTGGCGGGTTTTCTCGGCCTTGGCCTGGTACAGGTCGCCGTGGATCTGGCGCAGCATCAGCAGCCCCAGCACCATCAGCATGGCCACCGACACCAGCAGGATCAGCCACAAGCGGCTGCTGATCGACATCGATCTCAACGTCTTCATTCAGGTGCTCCCGTTTGTTCTTTTTATTCAGGTGCATCCAAGCACGGCTGGCTACATGGCCCCACTCGACCAATGGCTAAGTGCTATCTCAGAAATAGTCTGCAGCAGGTCGCGTAAAGCCAATGCAAAGAGCCTCTGCTAGCATCTCGGCCGCGCAAGATGAAACCTTTAGGGGGCGTGAACTTTTCTTCTGGCTTTGTGACCAACAGGCGCTGTAAAAATGCCGGGCCGCGTGCGGCGACCTAAGCAAATCAAGAACAAGGGGCTTGTCATGCGCAAGCTTCATCGGGGGAATGATGGATTTTTGGACTGCCTTTCAGGCAATCATATTGGGCGTGGTCGAAGGGCTGACGGAGTTTTTGCCAATCTCCAGTACCGGCCACCAGATCATCGTTGCCGACCTGATCGGGTTTGGCGGCGAACGGGCCATGGCCTTCAACATCATCATTCAGCTGGCCGCCATCCTGGCGGTGATGTGGGAATTTCGCAGCAAGATCTTCGATGTCGTCCGGGGCTTGCCCAGCCAGCCGCGGGCAAGGCGCTTCACCGGCAACCTGCTGCTGGCTTTCCTGCCTGCGCTGGTGCTGGGTGTATTGTTCGCCGACATGATCCATGAATACCTGTTCAACGCCATCACCGTGGCGGCCGCGCTGGTGGTGGGCGGGGTGATCATGCTCTGGGCCGAGCGCCGCCAGCACACTGTGGAGGTGGACCATGTGGATGAAATGGGCTGGGGCCATGCGCTGAAAATCGGCTTTGTCCAGTGCCTGGCGATGATCCCGGGTACTTCACGTTCCGGCTCCACCATCATCGGCGGCCTGCTGTTCGGCTTGTCGCGCAAAGCGGCCACCGAGTTTTCATTCTTCCTGGCAATGCCAACCATGGTCGGCGCAGCGGTGTATTCCGGCTACAAGTACCGGCACCTGTTCCAGCCAGATGACTTGCCCGTGTTCGCATTGGGGTTCGCGACCTCGTTCATTTTCGCCATGATTGCCGTGCGTGCCTTGCTCAAGTTCATTGCCAACCACAGCTACGCAGCCTTTGCCTGGTACCGGATCGCGTTCGGGCTGCTGATCCTGGCCAGTTGGCAGTTCGGCTGGGTCGACTGGACCACCGCCCATGCGTGAGCAGCCAAGCCGCCCCGCTCAGGCGGGTGTGCGCAATGTGCGCCTGAAGCTCCTGCTGTTGGGCGTATTGTGCCTGCTGCCGGGGCTTGGGGCTGCGCGCATGGCCTGGAACGATCAAACCTGGTGGCCACTGGCGCTGTACCCGGCCATGAGCCTGATCAGCCTGCTGCTGTACTGGCGCGATAAGCGCCAGGCCATCAGCCAGGGCTGGCGCACGCCCGAGAAGCTGCTGCACGCCAGCGAGCTGTTGGGCGGCTGGCCGGGTGCACTCGTGGCGCAGCAACTGTTCAGGCACAAGACACGCAAGGTGTCGTACCAGTTACTGTTCTGGCCCATCGTGTTGCTGCACCAGGTGTTCTGGGCCGACTGGCTGTTTTTCCAGGGGCGCTATCTGCCCTTGGGCTGATGGGGCGCTCAGTTTGTTGCGGCCCATGGGGTAGGGCAGGCAGTGTGCTGGCACTGAGGTATAGTCAGGCCTCATGCGCTGAACCCGAGTAACCAGTGATTGACCTCAACGACCTGTTCATCTTCGTCAAGGTAGTGGAGCACGGCGGCTTCGCGGCGGCCTCCAGGAAAATCGATGTGCCCAAGTCCAGGCTCAGCCGCAGGGTGCTGGCGCTGGAAGAACGCCTTGGTGTGCAACTGATCCACCGTTCCACTCGCCGTTTTGCCGTGACCGAAATCGGTATGGACTACTACCGCCATTGCCAGGCCATGGTCGAAGAGGCCGAGGCGGCGGAGGCCAGGGTGCTGTCGGCCAAGCGCGAGCCCCAGGGCATCATCAGGATTACCTGCCCACCGGGGCTGGGGGCCCTCGGCGCCAACGCCATGATTGCCGACTTCATTGCCTTGTACCCCAAGGTGCTCGTGCACCTTGAAAGCACCAACCGTGTGGTGGACCCGTTGAGCGACGGGGTCGACATTGCGTTGCGGGTTCGTTTTCCGCCGTTGGCCGATGATGGCCTGGTAGTGAAGCGCCTGGGGGACAGCTGCCAGCGCCTGGTCGCGAGCCCTGACCTGGCTGCGGGGTACGATCACGGCGACCCGCTGCAGGCGTTGGCGAAACTGCCCACCATGGCGCTCTGGCCTGCCAGGCCGACCCATGAGTGGGTATTGTTCGACGAGCTGCGCAATGCCTTGAGGGTGCAGCACGTACCCAGGCTGGTGACTTCGGACCTGAGCGCGCTGCATCATGCTGCGCTGATCGGCGTGGGTGCAGTGCAACTGCCGGAGATCATGGTGCGGGGCGACCTGGCAGCGGGCCGGCTGGTGGAGCTATCGCCCCACTATCGCCCGCAGAGCGGTTTGATTCATGCAGTGTTCACCTCACGCAAGGCCTTGCTGCCAGCGGTGCGTGCCCTGCTGGATATGCTCGGGGAGCGATTTGCGCTGCTTGAAACCTAGGCGCGCAAGCAGGGTTTTTCACGGTCCATTCGCTGGCATTGTCCCACCTATGGAACGAACTGACACAATTCCACCGCCTTAACAGCGTTTGTCGTTCCACGTAGGATGCTCCCATCCTGGCCGCGCTACATCGCGGTTCTCATTCCAAGGAGCGTCCCATGAAACTGTTGCACATCGATTCCAGCATCCTCGGCGACAACTCTGCCTCCCGTCAGCTCAGCCGCGAAGTGGTCCAGGCCTGGCAGGCCGCTGACCCGAGCGTCGAGGTGGTGTACCGCGACCTGGCAGCAGACGCCATCGCCCATTTTTCTGCAGCTACGCTGATGGCGGCCGGCACAGCCGAAGATATGCGGGACGCCGCTCAGGCGTTCGAAGCCAAGCTCAGCGCCGAAACCCTGGAAGAATTCCTGGCTGCCGATGCGGTGGTGATCGGTGCACCCATGTACAACTTCAGCGTGCCTACCCAACTGAAGGCCTGGATCGACCGCATCGCGGTTGCCGGCAAGACGTTCCGCTACACCGAGGCCGGCCCGCAGGGCCTGTGTGGCGACAAGAAGGTGGTGTTGGTCTCCACGGCAGGCGGCTTGCACGCCGAGCAGCCGACTGCCGTTGGCCATGAAGAATTCTTGAAGGTGCTGCTGGGCTTCATTGGTATCACTGACTTGCAAATCGTGCGCGCCCATGGGCTGGCGTATGGGCCTGAGCAGCGTACCCAGGCAATTGACGCCGCCCAGGCGCAGATTGCCAATGGGTTGTTTGCTGTGGCTTGAGGGGCGGCGCCTGGCGGGTGAACCCGCTGCCACTGTGGGCATGGCGTACTGGCTGTGGCAGTTCTATGCGCGACAGGTTTCAGCCTCATGGTGGTCGGTGGAACAGGAATACCGTTATGCTGTAACGAAATATGTCTAATTCGTTCGCATAAGGAAAACCCACAATGCCGCTCAAGGACCTGCTCATCGCGCTGGTGGTAATCGTCGCGTGGGGCGTCAACTTCGTGGTGATCAAGGTGGGCCTGGACGGCCTGCCACCCATGCTGTTGGGGGCGTTGCGTTTTCTGTTGGTAGCCTTCCCGGCCGTGTTGGTGATCAAACGGCCCAAATTGCCTTGGCGCTGGCTCATCGCCTACGGCGCGACGATTTCCCTGGGGCAGTTCGCCTTCCTGTTTCAGGCCATGTACAGCGGCATGCCGCCTGGCCTGGCATCGCTGATTCTGCAGTCGCAAGCGTTTTTCACGCTGGGTTTTGCTGCGCTGTTTCTGGGTGAGCGCTTGCGCGTGGCCAGTGTGCTCGGCCTGCTGGTGGCCGCCAGCGGCCTGGCGCTGATCGGTAGCGAAGATGGCAGCCATGTGCCCGTGCTGGCGCTGGTGCTGACCCTGTGCGGCGGGGCGATGTGGGGGTTGGGCAACATCATCACCCGGCGGTTCGGCTCGGTGGACCTGGTGGCCCTGGTGATCTGGGGCGGGCTGATCCCACCGCTGCCGTTTCTGTTGCTGTCGTGGTGGCTGGAAGGGCCGCAGCGCATCGGCCATGCCTTGGCCAACATCGGCTGGAGTTCGGTATTTGCCCTGGCCTACCTCGCTTTCGTCGCCACTATCATCGGCTACAGCCTATGGAGCACGCTGCTGTCGCGCCACCCGGCAGGCAAGGTTGCACCGTTTTCGCTGCTGGTGCCGGTGATTGGCCTGAGCGCTTCCGCGTTGCTGCTGGGCGAGCGCCTGACCACGATGCAGGGGTGGGGCGCGTTACTGGTGATGGCTGGGCTGCTGGTCAACGTGTTCGGCGCACGCATCGGGCAACGGCTATTGGCCGCCCGCGGCTGAGCTGGCCCGGCGGTGCTGAGCCTTGAAGCGCTGAGCGGCCGACGGCGCCCCGCCCAACGGCGGGGTTTTCTGGCGATTCATTGACACGCCTCAGGGCATTGCCCGGTAGTGCTCGCGTCTTCGTGTGGGCTATGGTCTTCTGACGCAGTCATTGCGTAACGGAGGATTGGACGCTCATGCGAGTCAGGGAACAGACGTATTGGCGATGGGCAGATGCCCATCTTCACAGTCGCTGTCACGATGAGGCGCTTAGTGACGGCACGACGCTGGACGTTCAGGTTCGCCTGTCGCGTCTGGGGGCTACACAACTGTTTCTAGGGTTGTACGCCCGCGACGGGCGCGCGTTGGTGGAGGAATATTACCCGGCGCGCCCTGGTGAAACCATGACCCGCGCCTTGGTGTGGGGGGTTGACCGCGCTCGGGCAATGGCCACAGGCGCGTTGCCTATGCCTACCCAGCGCAAGCGCCGGGCATGAAAAAGCCCGGCACCTGTGGCCGGGCTCTCTGTGGCAAGCCCCTCAGTTCAGCGGTTCGATGACCTTGACTGCTTGCTGCTGGCGAGCAGCGGGCCATTCTTGCTGCAAGGTCTGCAGTACCCGGCCGACAAACTCCGTGTCGGCGGCAGCCTTCTTGCCGACATAACCCTGACCGCGGCGGTACACCTTGAAGCGGGCACGCATGCTGGGCAGGTGTTCTTCGAATTCGTCTTCGATGGTATTAGGTGGCAGGCGGTCAAGCCGCACTTCGCCGCTCTGGCTGACCCACAGCAAGTGGTCATCGAGGCTGTCCTTGCGCAGGGCGAACAGCTCAGCCAATTGATCGATGGTTGGGTTGTCATTCAAGTTCATCATAAAGCCCCCATTACCTATTCTCAGGTGATTTTCACAGTTGGCGCCAACTCGATGTAGCGCATTGACAAGGCTGCTACCGCAGCATCGCAACAGGGGCTTTCTCACGCTGCCTTTTGGACAGATCCCTCTCCACGAACGGCCTGCGTTACCGCGCAGGCCGTCTGGAATACCCTTGCCACCGCTCCCGATCAGGGAGACGGCTCAATCATGCACAAGCCGGATGAACGGCGTCAACCGTTTTGTAGTGATTATTTTTAGTCACTACATTTTTGTAGATTTGTCTGACAAAGCAGATCTGCCGGGCCTCACCACGCGCGCTTCAGGCTCTTCAGGTGACCAGATTTACCCATGGCCAGTACGGCTTTGAATGCGTTCGAATCCAAACGCCGGTCGGGGTTGTCCGTTGCGCGACACCGCCAGGGGTTCCGGCGTTAGCAGGGCAGGGCGCAAACCCCTATCCTTCGGCGTTGCACAATGACAAGACGGGAATGTGATGAAGTACTTGCGTATGCTTTTCGATAATTTCACCCTCGCTTTGCTTGGGGTGGTGTTCATTGCCACCGTGCTGCCGTGTTCCGGTGAGGGCGCCGTGTATTTCGGCTGGCTGACCAACCTGGCCATCGGGCTGCTGTTTTTCCTGCACGGCGCCAAGCTGTCACGTGAGGCGATCATTGCTGGCGCCGGGCACTGGCGCCTGCACTTGCTGGTGTTTTCCTGCACGTTCGTGCTGTTCCCGCTGTTGGGGCTGGCGTTCAAGCCGTTATTCCTGCCGCTGGTTGGCAATGAACTGTACCTGGGCGTGCTCTATCTGTGCGCACTGCCGGCGACGGTACAGTCGGCCATTGCCTTCACCTCGCTGGCCCGCGGTAATGTGCCGGCAGCGATCTGCAGCGCGGCCGCTTCAAGCCTGCTGGGTATCTTCCTGACCCCGTTGCTGGTGATGCTGCTGTTGGGGGCCAGTGGTGACACCGGTTCGGGCCTTGATGCGGTGTTGAAGATCACCCTGCAGCTGTTGGTGCCGTTCGTGGCAGGCCAGATTGCCCGGCGCTGGATTGGCGCGTGGGTCAAGCGCAACGCTCGCTGGTTGAAGGTGGTGGACCAAGGTTCGATCCTGCTGGTGGTGTATACCGCCTTCAGCGAGGCGGTGGTCACGGGCCTGTGGCACACCGTGTCGCCGCAGCACCTGGCCGGCCTGTTTGCAGTCTGCGGCATCTTGCTGGCGGTGGTGTTGCTGGGTACACACGCGTTGGGCAAGCTGCTGGGCTTCAACCTGGAGGACCGTATCACCATCCTGTTCGCAGGCTCGAAAAAGAGCCTGGCCACCGGTGTGCCCATGGCCCAGGTGTTGTTCGTGGGCAGCGGGATTGGTGCGATGATCCTGCCGTTGATGCTGTTCCATCAGATTCAGCTGATGGTGTGCGCGGTGCTGGCGCAACGTTACGCCAGCAGGGCCCATGAGCCACAGGATGTGCAGGCTGCGTCCTGACGAGGCGGGCGGCCCTCGCTCGCGGGCCGCTGGGCCTGCTTAGAAGTTGGCGGGCGTATTGGCGCTGATGATCTCGGCCTCGTCCGGGCCGATGTTCTTGAAACTGTGGGGCAGGGTGGTGGGAATGTAATAGCCATCGCCCGAGCTGAGTACACTCACCTGGCCATCAACCCACAGTTCCACGGTGCCCCGGGTAACCAGGCCACACTCTTCGCCTTCGGCATGCACGATCGGCTCGCCCGAATCGGCACCGGGGGCATACAGCTCGCGCAGCATGCGCATCTGCCGGCCCTCGACACTGGCCCCTACCAGCAACATACGCAGCCCGTTGCGCCCCAGGTCTGGCTGCTCACCCGCCCGGAAAACATAGCGCTCCTCGCGCACGGGCTCATCGAAGCTGAAGAACTCTGCCAGGCTCATGGGGATGCCTTCCAGCAGCTTCTTCAACGAGCTGACCGAGGGGCTCACACGATTTTGCTCGATTTGCGAAATGGTCGAGTTGGTCAGCCCGCTGCGGCGCGCCAGCTCACGCTGGGAGAGGTTGTTGCGTTCACGCACCAGTTTGAGTCGTGTCCCCGTGTCCATAGCCGCCTTGTAATCAGAGGTGTCAAGAATAATGAGCGACGCGCATTAAAACACACTCTGAGGGCACACGCGCAGTGCATCTAGGCGTGCCTGGCCCGAGGCGTCGGCCACAGCCCCACCAGCAGCAGCAACAGCGCCACCATCACAAAAGGCAGCCGTGGGTCCAGTGCGTACACCAGCGTACCTGCCAGTGGACCAAGCACTGCCCCCATGCCCTGTGCAGCGCCCACCGAGCCTGCCGTAGCGCCTTGCTCCGAGGCCTGCATGGCATTGGCCGCCAACGCTGAAAATGCCGGGAAAACAAAGCCCATGCCAGCAGCGGCCACGAAGTAGCAAGCCCACAGCCAAGGCGCTGTGGTCGCCAGCGCGCCGGCCGCAAAACCAAGGGCCGAAACGGTTGCACCCACCTGGATCATTTTCAGTGGCGGCCATTGCAGCTGCCGCAACAGGACCTGGGCCAGTATCAGTGCCACACCCACCGTGGTCAGTGCGATACCTGCCGCCTGGGCGGCTTCGGCTGCTGCCAGGTGCAAGCGATCCAGCGCAAAAAAGCCAACCACGATCTGTGACACGGTAACGCTGAACATCGCGCTGAACGCTACCAGCAGGGGGCGCCGCAGGCGCCGGTCGCTCAACTTGACCGGGCTGGGCGCGTGGCCCTGGGCCGGTGCATGGGGCTTGAGGTTGAACAACAGCACCAGAAACGCCAATGCCGGCAGCACCGACATGACGTGCAGTGGCAGGCTCAGGCTGTGACGGGCCAGCAGCGCCGCGAGTGCCGGGCCTACCACCAGGCCAACAGCATTGGCCGCCCCCAGCGATGCCATGGCCCGTGCCCGGCGTTGGGGTTCGATATGGTCGGCAATCAGTGCGTTGCAACCCACCGGGATCGCTGCGTAGAACGCCCCGATGCAGCCGCGGGCAAGCATGAGGCCGATGAACGCCAGTGTCGGGCCTGGCAACCAGCGCAAGGCCCCCTCGACGAACAGGCACAACACCCAGTACGCCAAGGTAAAGCCTGCGCTGCCCAGCAACAGCACACGCCAACGGCCCAGGCGGTCTGCTGCGCGGCCCCACGGCCGCGCCAGCAGCACCCAGACAACGCCCGCCACCGTCACCGCGGCGCCCGCCTGCCAGGTGGCGAGCCCCAACTGGCGTGCCAGCGGGCCTACCAGCACGACGAAGGCCATCATCGACATGGTGCAGGCCAGGTTGGCCAGTAGCAGTGGGCGGAGGTCCAGGGTGCTTGCGGCAGCTGGGGAGGCAGTGTCCTTTGCAGCGATCATGGGGAAGTCCAGGCAGTGCAGATAAGAGGCCGACGATATTAGTAAGAACCATTATCGGCTGTCGAACCCTTTGCGGCGCCCCGGCGGCGCAGAGGCCCGGGCCACATGCTGCGCATCACGCCATCGCGGCGCACCCATGCGTGCATCAGCGCGGCACCCACATGCACCAGCACCGTGGCGAACAGCAGGTAACCTGCCCAGCCGTGGGCCTGGCGCAACACCGCATACAGTTGCAGGTCATGCGGGGCGATTGCCGGCAGGCCCAGCGGGCGCGGGTAGCCCCCGGCGGACAACATGGCCCAGCCCAGCAGCGGCATGGCCAGCATCAACCCGTACAGCACCCAATGCGATGCCGCGGCTGCCCAGCGCTGTAGCAGCGGCAGGTCACGAGGCAGTGGCGGGTGCGGCAGGCTCAGCCGCACGATGATACGTACGGTCACCAGCACCAGCAGTGCAAGGCCTGTCGCCTTGTGCAGGCTGACCAGCACAGGGTGGCGTACGGACAGGTCCCCGACCATGCTGACGCCGATGAACAACATCACCAGGATCATCACGGCCATCATCCAGTGCAGCAGGCGAGCAAGTGGGTGGAAGGCGGTGGGTCTCATGGCTGGGCTCCGGTGTTGAGGGACTCGCGGCTGCGGCGGTTGAACGACTCCGAATAGGCCGCCGAGCGTGCCGCAAGAATCGGGTCCGCGCTCGGTTTTATGCCTTGCGGCAGAATCAACGGGTCAAAGTTGAGGTCACGGCAGGCCCCCTGCTCGGGGGCGTCCACGCCCTGCAGCACCAGGGTGCCAGCATTCACGCTGGGCCTGTCGGCAGGCCAGGGTTTGGCAGGGTCGTCCACGGCATCACCGGGCTCTGCCAATACCAGGCGCAGGGTCCAGCGCAACGGGCCTTTGGCCAGGCGTGCCTGCAAGTCGTGCTGCAGGAACAGCTTGTCATCCACCTGGGGCGGCAGTGCCGCGAACGGGCTCTGGGGTTCAAGCTGCCAGCGCACTGGGTGCTCACCCCCTTTGGCGTCAATCAGGCGAAAGGCATTGATGCTGTGGTAGGCGGTGCTGGCAAAACTGTCGCTAGGTTTGTACCCCGCAGCCCACTGGCGAAACGGCGCACTTTCGGGGTGTGCGGCGAAGAACGCCTGGACTTTGGCCGGGTCTGGCTTGCCGGTTGCAGGGTCCGGTGTGTTGGCCAGCACCTGCTCGTAGAACGCTTCGGCTGTGCTCACTGCGAGCACTGGCGGGTTGTTCATGCCGGTGCGCCAGACCTGGCCATCGTCGGTAGATAGCTGGATCGCCAGGCTGCGCACGGGGATGGCGGTGTCGGGTGCAAACGGGTTTGCACCGCCAATGGCGAAGCGGCCGATCACCGGTACCTGGGGCTGGCTGAACGCGCGGGCGGTGGACAAGCTTGCAGCCTGCCCGCTGGGTTCGAAGTAACCGCTTACGCAAAGGCCCTTGGCGTGGTTCTTGCGGTAGCCAGCATAGTGCCCAGCTTGTGCTTCGAAGGTGTCGATGATGCGCTGGGGCGTCAGCGCTGGTGTGCCGAGCCAGCCGGCCGCGTAGGCGAAGCCTGCGCCTGCGGCCAGCATCACGGCGCCAATGGCGGCGAAGCGCAAGGCTTTTGCCGGTCCGTGCAAAGGTGGGTTCATGGGGGCATCCGGTTCAGTGAAGATGCCGGTACGACGGTGGTGGCAAAAATTTATTCCCTGATCAGGAATAGTTTTTTCCGCCAGGCGTCTGTTCTCTACACTCACAGCCTTTAGGGCCGGACCATAGCCATGCAGGACCTGGACGACCATCAGTGGCGCGAACTGCTTGCCCGCCTGCGGCGCTTTGCCGTATGGCTGACCCGCGACCCCGGCAGCGCCGACGACCTGGTCCAGGCCACCGTCGAGCGCGCCCTCAGCCGTCGCCAGCAACAGCGCGACGGCGAAGCCCTGCGCGCCTGGCTGTTCACCATCCTTTATCGGCTGTTCCTCGACGGCAAGCGCCGGGATCGCCTGCATGCGCGCTGGCTGGCCTGGTTCGGGCGCGCTGAGCCGGACGCCGAGCCTGTGGGTGACAATCTGGAGGACATCGTCCTGGCCCAGGCCGACCTGCAGGCCTTCGCCCAGCTCAAGGACGAGCAGCGCGCGCTGTTGCTGCTGGTCAGCATTGAAGGGTTGAGCTACAAGGAAGCCGCCCAGGCCTTGGGCATCCCCATTGGAACCGTGATGTCGCGCCTGTCGCGCGCGCGCACCGCCTTGCGTGAACTTACCGAAGGCGCCCCCCAGCCACCGGCATTGCGGAGACTGAAATGACCCGCCTGATCCCCAGCGAAGACGAACTGCACGCTTATGTCGACGACCGGCTTGACGCAGTGCGCAGGGCCGAAGTGCAAGCCTGGCTGGCCAGCAACCCGCAGGCAGCCGAGCGCGTGGAAGGTTGGCGCGCCGATGCCCGTCGCCTGCGCGCAGCACTGGCCGGTTACGCCGAGCCTAACGCGGGCACCCCCGTTAACCGGCAGCACCTGCTGCGCCAGGCGCGGCAACGCCGGCAGCGACGTTGGGCCGCTGCTGCAATGGTGGTGGTGGCGCTGGGTATTGGCGGCCTGGGCGGCTGGCACGTGCGTGACGTGTCGCTTGCCCGCGCAGATTTGCCCATGGCCGACGCCGTGCAGGCCCACCGGTTGTTTGCAGGCAGCCAGGTGCTGGACATTCAGGCCCGCGACGCAGAGCAGATGCGTGGCTGGTTGCAGCGGCACTTCAGCCAGGTAGGCCAGCTGCCAGACCTGAGCGGCTATGGTTTCACCCCGGTCGGCGCCCGTTTGCTCAGCAATGAGCAGGGGCCGGCTGCACTGCTGGTGTTCGAGGACGGCAGCGGCCGACGTATCAGCCTGTTTCTGCGTTCACCCGGCGAGCATTACCGCCGCATGCCGACCGGGCAACGGGTCGACGGCCCACTGGAGGCCCGCTACTGGTCGCACGGGGCGTACAACTTTGCGTTGATCAGCCAGGCAGACGACAGGCGCGGGGCCGGGGTAGGTGAGGCCCTGCGCCTGGGCTTGTAGCAGCGCCCGGCCAGGGCACGGGCTGATCAGCTGAGCTCAAGCCAGATCGGCGCATGGTCCGACGGCTTTTCCATCCCCCGCAGGTCATAGTCCACACCCGCCGCCTTCAGCCGTGGCACCAGCTGCTGCGAGGCCATGATCAGGTCGATGCGCAAGCCGCGCTTGGGCTCGTCCTCAAACCCACGGCTGCGGTAGTCGAACCAGCTGAAGCGGTCGTTCACCTCAGGGTGCAGGTGGCGGAAGCTGTCCACCAGCCCCCAGCCTTTCAGGCGTTCCATCCACTCGCGCTCCTCTGGCAGGAAGCTGCACTTGCCGGTCTTGAGCCAGCGCTTGGCGTTGTCCGGGCCAATGCCAATGTCGCAGTCCTGGGGCGAGATGTTCATGTCGCCCATCACCAGCACCGGCTGGTCCTGCTGGAACTGGCTTTCTAGCAGCGCCTGCAGGTCTGCATAGAAGCGCTGCTTGGCTGGGAACTTGGTCGGGTGGTCGCGGCTTTCACCCTGCGGGAAGTAGCCGTTCATGATGGTGATCGGGTTGCCTTGGGCGTCGGCGAAGGTACCCCAGATAAAGCGGCGCTGGGCATCTTCCTCATCGGTGGCGAAACCCTTGTGCAGGCTCAGTGGCGCCTGGCGCGACAGCAGCGCCACGCCGTAATGGCCTTTCTGCCCATGGTAGTGCACGTGATAGCCCAGGGCCTGCACGTCTGCGAGCGGGAACTGCTCGTCGCTGACTTTGGTTTCCTGCAGGCCGATGACATCCGGCTGATGCTTTTCGATGAGTGCGGCAAGCTGGTGTGGGCGTGCGCGCAGGCCGTTGATGTTGAAACAGACGATCTTCATGGCAAGACGATCCCGGTAAAACGCGCGATGCTAGCGGACATCGCTGTGCATCACCAGCGTGGCGGCTTCGGGGTGTGGCTGCTAACGTGCGTTGCCAGGTGAACGATGCCCGGCGTAGCGCCTCCAAGGCACAGTACGCCCATTCCAGGAGGTCTGCCCGCAATGCCCCACACTACTGCCGCCCCGGCTCGTGTCTGTGTTCTAGATGGTGGTTATCGCCGTGAGGCGCGCGCGCTGCTGTACAACGTGTACCGCAACGACCCTACTTTTGCCTATCTGTTCGATGCCCAGCGCCCAGGCTTTGAGCGGCGCCTGCGTACGCTGATTCGCGAGTGGGTGCGCCAGCATTTCTACCTGCAGTTGCCGGCCGTCGGCCTGCTGCTCGAAGACCGCCTGATCGGCGTGGCGCTGATCGTGCCGCCCCTACGGCGCCTGGGCGTAGCCGACAGCTGGGCCTGGCGGCTGCGCATGATGCTGGGCGCTGGTGTGCGCTGCACCCGCCGGTTCATGGACTATCAGGCAGCCATCGCCACCTGCATGCCCAGTGACCAGTTGCACGTGTTGCCGCTTCTGGGCGTGCAGGTACAGCATCAGGGCACCCACTACCCCGCGCAATTGTTACAAGCTGTTCAAGCGTGGTGCGCGCAAGACACAGTCACCGAGGGTGTAGTGGTCGATACCGGAAACGAGCACCACCTTGCCTTCTACCAGAGCCAGGGCTTTGCGCAGATCGGCGAAGTTGCCGTGGGGCCGATCCGCCAGCGCGTGTTCCTGCACGCCAACCCGACCGCTGCCTGCGCCGCTTCGCTGTAAGCAGTGCACGGGGCGGCTCCCTTGAACATTTTGGTCTGGTAGCATGCGCCGCATGACTTATTCAGGAAGATTACGCTGGGGCCTGGTGTTCTGGGCTGCCAGTTTTGCTGCATGGGGCCAGAGTGAACTGTTGGTCAAAGTGAAACCCGCCAACAAGGCGCTCAAGGCCAATGTCGAAGGCTATATCGGCACCTTGGGTAACCGCGACGAAGAAGCGCTTTTGCGTTTCAGTCGCGGGGCAGAGGAGCAGGCGCGCAAAGCCGCTCAGGCACTGGGTTACTACCAGGCCCAGATCAACACCGAGGTCAAGCCCACCAGTGGTGCAGATGGCTCCCCGCAACTGATCATCAGCATTGTCCCCGGCGAGCCGATCCGGCTGCGCAACGTCAACGTGCGCATCGAAGGCCCTGCAAGCGAAATGGCGGCCTTCCGGGTGCCAGACAGCAGGGCCCTGCGCCCGGGCGAGCAGCTCAACCATGGCCTGTATGAAGACGCCAAGCGGCTGATCCAGAACCAGGCATCGCGCTACGGTTTCTTCGCCGGGCGCTTCAGCGAGCAGCGCCTGGCGGTCGACCCCCGGGCCGGGGTGGCGGACATCAGCCTGGTGTACCAGAGCGGCCCGCGCTATCGCCTCGGCGCGGTGTCGTTCAGCGGTGATACCCCGCTGGACGACGACCTGCTGCAGCGCATGGTCGCGTTCAAGCCCGGTACCCCCTACGATTCGGAGCTGATTGCTGAGCTGAACAACGACCTGCAGTCGAGCGGTTATTTCGAGGGTGTGCGCGTCGATGCCGCACCTACCGCCGCAGTGGATGAAAACATCCCGGTGGACGTGCGCCTCGAAACCCGCAAACCCCGCACCCTGGGGCTTGGCCTGGGCTACTCGACCGACGTTGGCCCACGCGGCAAGGCCAACTGGACCCGGCATTGGGTCAACGCCCAGGGCCACAGCTATGGTTGGGAAACCGAGCTCTCGGCGCCGCGCCAGAACGTAGGGCTGTGGTACGACATTCCGCTTGATCCCCCACTCACCGACAAGCTGCGTTTTGCTGGCGGCTACCAGAATGAGGAACTGGCAGGCACGGACACCCTCAGCAAGCTGCTCACTGTTGGCCCCGAGTGGCACAGCAAGTTGCCCAGTGGCTGGCAACGGGTGATATCGCTCAAGTACCAGCGCGAGGAATACCGCCTGGGTGACGATTCCGGCTTGAGCAACCTGCTGATGCCCGGCATCAGCTATTCATTCCTGCGCAGCGAAAACCGCATCGATCCGCACAATGGTTACCGATTGCAGTTCGACGCGCAGGTAGCCAAGGAGGGGCTGGGCTCGGACACCAACCTGGTGCACGGTAACGTGGTGCTCAAGGGCCTGACCACCCTAGGCCAGAACCACCGGCTGCTTGGGCGCTTGCAGTTCGGGGGCAGCGCCAGCAATGGCTTCAAGAACAGCATCCCGCCCTCGCTGCGCTTCTTTGCAGGGGGGGACCAGAGCGTACGTGGGTACGACTACCAGACCCTGTCGCCCAAGAACAGTGATGGCGACCGTATTGGCGGGCGCTATCTGGTCGCGGGCAGTGTCGAGTACCAGTATTCGCTGACTGAAAAATGGCGCCTGGCAACCTTCGTCGACCAAGGTAATGCCTTCAACAACCTGGAACTGCCCAGCCTGAAGACTGGTGTCGGGTTTGGCGTGCGTTGGGTGTCGCCAGTAGGGCCGTTGCGCCTTGATCTGGCCAAGGCACTGGACGAAGACGGTGGCATCCGCCTGCACTTTTCCATGGGGCCTGAGCTGTGAAGCGTGTAATGACGTATGGGGTGCTGGGCCTGCTTGGCCTGGTGGTGACAGTGATGCTGGTGGTGAGTGTGCTGGCAGGCACGCAAGCGGGCAGCCGCTGGGTGCTGGATAAAGTGCCGGGCCTTGAAGTGGTGGGCTTTCAGGGCCGGCTGGGTGGTACCTGGCAAGCGAGCCAGTTGAGCTTCGTCGATGGGCAGACTCGGGTGGAGGTGCAGGCGCCGCTGCTGGCCTGGTCGCCTGCCTGTCTGCTGCGTGCCACGCTGTGCATCAGCCGCCTGCATGCGCAGCGCATCGACATGGCCTTTGCGCCTGCAACCGAACCCAGCGAAACAGGCCCGTTGCAGTTACCTGCCTTGCGCTTGCCACTGGCCATCGAACTGGGCGAGGTGAAGGTGGGGCAACTGCGCCTGGATGGCAGTGATCTGTTGGGTGACCTGCAATTGGCGGCCCACTGGGCCCGCGATGGGCTGCGCATCGACAGCCTGCACCTGCAGCGCGATGACCTGCAACTGAACCTGCAAGGTGACCTGAAGCCGGAAGGTGACTGGCCGGTGCAGCTACAAGGTCAGGTGCAGTTGCCTGCGGTAGAGGGCAAGCCCTGGCAAGTGGCGTTGAATGCCACAGGTGAACTGCAGAAAACCCTGAACCTGACCGGCACCAGCAGCGGTTACCTGGACGCCACACTCACCGGTCAGTTGCAGGCGCTGGCAGAGCATTTGCCCGCGACCCTGCAGATCCGCTCCGCGGCGTTCAAACCGGCTGACACGTTGCCGGACACCTTGCAGCTCGATCAACTGGTGCTGGATGCACAGGGCAACCTGAACGACGGTTACACGCTTTCCGGCTCCGCCAGCTTGCCGGCCAGGCAGGGTCCCATCCCGTTGGCTTTATCGGGCATCGTCGACAGCAAAGGGGCGAAGCTCAATGGCCTGGACCTGACGGCCAGCGACACGCAAAGGGTCAAGCTGCAAGCTTCGGTCGACTGGCAGAATGGCCTGGCCGCCGACGCCCAGCTGGCCTGGCAGGACTTCCCGTGGTTGCGCCTGTACCCGCTGGACGCACCGCCACAGGTAAGCCTGAAGCGACTGGATGCGGTGGTGAACTATCGTGATGGCCATTACCAGGGCACCTTCAAGGGTGACCTGGATGGCCCGGCCGGTGCGTTCAGCCTGGCGAGCCCGTTCGAGGGCGACCTTGGCCAGGTGTCGTTGCCCAAGCTTGCCCTCAGCGCCGGGCAAGGCAAGGCGGCAGGCAGTGTCGCGGTGCGCTTCGCTGAAGGTGTTGCCTGGGATGTCGACCTGCAGTTATCAGCCCTGAACCCTGCCTATTGGGTGGCCGAGTTGCCAGGCACCTTGGCAGGGCCGCTGCGCAGTAAAGGGGAGATGAAAGGCGAGGCGCTCAACCTCGATGCGCAGCTGGACCTGAAGGGCCGGCTACGGGGGCAGCCTGCCACGCTGAAAGTGCTGGCCGACGGCGCTGGGCAACACTGGACCTTGGGCACCTTGGCCGTGCAACTGGGTGACAACCGCATCAACGGCAGCGGTAGCCTGCAACAACGGCTGGCCGGCAGGGTGGACATCGACCTGCCACGCCTGGGCCAGTTGTGGCCAGAACTGCAAGGGCAGGTCAAAGGGCGCCTGGACGTCGCCGGTACCCTGCAAGCGCCGCAGGGTGTCCTGACGCTTCAGGGCCAGCGGCTGGCGCAGGCGGATAACAGGCTGCAGCAGCTCAACCTCGATGCCCGCCTGGACAACCAACAGCGCGGTGTAATCGACCTCAAGGCGAGTGGCATACAGGCAGGCGATACCGCACTGGGCACCTTGCAGGCCAATGGCAAGGGCGATGCCCGTCGGCAGGCCCTTACACTGGCCCTGAACGGGCCGCAGCTCAAGCTCGACCTGGGCCTGGATGGCCAGTTGGACAAGGAGGACTGGCGTGGACGCCTGGCAAGCGGGCGCATCCAGGCCGGTGGCCAGGACTGGCAGTTGCAAGCACCAGCGCGGCTACAGCGCCTGGCCAGCGGGCAGGTGGATTTTGGTGCCCACTGCTGGCGTTCCGGCCAGGCCAGCCTGTGCGGTGATGACCAGCGGCTGGCGCCGGAGCCACGCCTGCGCTACCACCTCAAACGCTTCCCACTGGAAAGCCTGGCGCAATGGATGCCCAAGGATTTTGCCTGGCAGGGCTTGCTGAACGCCGACATCAACCTGGACCTGCCCGCCAGTGGCCCGAAAGGTACGGTTGCTGTGGACGCAAGCGGTGGCACGCTGCGCGTGCGTGACAATGAGCGCTGGGTAGATTTCCCGTACCAGGCCTTGCGCCTGGACAGCACACTGGCTCCGCGCCGTATCGACACACGCCTGGCCTTTCGCGGTGAGCGCCTTGGCCAACTGACTGTGAATGCCCGTATCGATCCATTGGGCCAGAACAAACCGTTGTCGGGTGACTTCAACCTGGCCGGCCTCGACGTGGCCATCGCTCGCCCGTTCGTGCCCATGGTCGAACGCCTGGCTGGGCAGTTGAAGGGCAGTGGCCAGCTGTCTGGCACACTGCTCACACCCCAGGTCAACGGTAACCTGATGCTCAGCGGGGGTGAGGTGAGCGGTGCCGAACTGCCCACCAGCTTCGAGGACCTTAACCTGCAGGCGCAGATTGCCGGCGAGCAGGTGAAGCTTGATGGCAGCTGGCGTAGCGGTGCGGCAGGGCGCGGCCAGTTGGGTGGTAGCCTGACCTGGGGGCAGGCGCTGGGTATGCAGGTGCGCATTCAGGGCCAGCAGTTGCCGGTCACGGTGGAGCCCTATGCCACGCTCGAAGTCGCCCCCGACCTGACTCTGCAACTGATCGATGACAAGTTGGCGGTTACGGGCAAAGTGCAGGTGCCCAAGGGCAAGATCACCGTGCGTGAGCTACCGCCTTCTACAGTCAAGGTGTCGGACGACACCGTGATCGTCGGCAACCAGACCGAAGAAGGCAAGCCGCCAATGGCCATGGCCATGGACATTGATGTGGAAGTGGGCCGGGATAAATTGTCGTTCAGCGGGTTCGGCCTCACGGCCAACCTGCTGGGCCATGTGCATATCGGCGACAACCTCGATACCCGTGGTGAACTCAGCCTGGCCGATGGCCGCTACCGCGCCTATGGCCAGCGGTTGACCATTCGCCGGGCACGGCTGTTGTTTGCAGGCCCTATCGATCAGCCCTATCTGGATATCGAGGCGATCCGCCAGGTGGATGACGTGGTGGCAGGCATTCGCTTGAGCGGCAATGCCGAGCAGCCCACCTCCACGGTGTTCTCGGAACCTGCCATGAGCCAGGAGCAGGCGCTGTCCTACCTGGTGCTGGGCCGGCCGCTGGGGGCGTCTGGCGAAGACAACAACATGCTGGCCGAGGCAGCGCTGGGCCTGGGCCTGGCGGGGAGTGCCGGGTTTACCGGCGGCGTCGCGTCCCGGCTGGGTATCGATGACTTCCAGCTCGATACCGAGGGGTCGGGCAACACCACCAGCGTGGTGGCCAGCGGTAACCTCACGGAGAAGCTCAGCCTGCGTTACGGGGTGGGCGTGTTCGAGCCGGCCAACACTATTGCGCTGCGCTACAAACTCAGCAAGAAGGTGTATGTGGAGGCGGCCAGCGGGCTGGCCAGCTCCCTCGACATCTTCTACAAGCGAGACTTCTAGCAGCGCCTGGGCGCTGTTCAGCGCACAGTGGCTGCCTCGATGAACTCGTTGCTGTCAGGCGCGGGAGGGGCAGCCGGGGCGCGAACCGGGATGATCAGGCTGGTGTATTCCTCGATCAACCGGTTGAGCGCCTCGGGTGGCTCGCTGGCCTGGAACTGCATGCGAATCTGCACCTCGTCAGGGTCGCGGTTGTCCCCTTGGCGGCCCTGGCCGCCGATGGTGACCTTGAAGCTTGCCGTCTTGTCATCCCCGGTACTGCGCAGGGCCTGGCGGGCTTCGGTACCTTTCACCCGCACCGACAAGTCCACTTGCATGCGCTCCAGCGCCAGGCCTTTGGGCGACACCAGGGCGAACAAGGGCACCCGCATGATGTGATGGCCGTCCATGGCCACCTCCACCATCTTGGCTTTCATGGGGGCGCCCAGTGCGTCGGTGTCGCATTCGAAGAACTGGTCGAACAGGTTGATGTACTGCTGTGCGATCAGGCTATTGGCTGCGCTGGCCGCTTCCTGCAGGCCGCGGGTGATCTCGCGCAGGTCGATTGAGGTCATGGGGGCAGGGGGTTTGTTCAAGGGGTCGACTCTTCAGGCCTTGGGGGCCCCCGATGTACGGGGGCTGTGGGCGCGATCAAGGGTGAGGTTCAGGTGATTGCTCCGCCCGGAGCGGGCGTGGTGCTGGGAGGTGTCGGGTTGGTTTCAGGGGCCTTGAGCCTGTCTGCCTGCGAAATGTGTTCTTGGCTTTCCAGGGCGGCATTCTTGACCACTGTGGGTTTGGTGGCAGCGTCGGTCAGAAAATCAATCACCCTCATCATCGCCTCAGGCGGCTCCTGCCGTTTGAGCGTGGTGTTGAACGCGTAGCGGGCGCGGGTATCGGTCTTGCGGGTTTGCGCGGCCTTATGGCTCACGCTGCCTTTGACGTTCAGTTTGAAAGGCCCCCAGCCCAGGGATGCAGCACCCTCGGCGTTGAGGTCCTTGCCCGAGGTTTCTTCGGACATCTGGTTGATGACCAGTTCGAACTCGACAGTACCTTGTTCGATGGCGATGTTTGGATGAGTGATGGCCGCCACCAGGGGCACCTTCATGGTCTTGCTGACTACACCCTTGTATTCGCCCTGTTCGTCAACGATGGTTTCGTCATAGTCGAACTGGATGGCCACCGCCTTGCCATCCTGCACACAGACCTGCATCAGGAAGTCTGCATAGGATTTGCTGGCGGTAACCTGGGCCTGGACCATGGCTTGCAGTGGGCCTGCGATCATGCGGTCCATGGGCAAGGCGTTGATGACCGATCCAATTAAGCTGTTGTCTATCGACATGCTGGATTCTCTTTTTGATGGGGGTAGGGGTGAAATGGCGCTTGACGCTCACGCCGTCGTACTTAGCGTGCAGGCAAGTCCTGGCGGCGGATGTTGCCAATCTGGCGCAGGCTAAGGCCGTACTTGTTGGCCAGCAGGCTGCGCGACAGGCCTTTGGCGCTCTCTTCCTGGATTTGCTGATTGCGCAGCTGGCGCAGGAAGTGGTCGGCCTTGGGAATTTCCAGCGCGACGCCAGCGAAACGCTTGATCAGAGCGTCCAGTGCTGCTGGCGGCAGTACGTCGGCAAGCTTGGTGCGTTCGCGGTGCTTGGGGATGTACTTGGGCCTGCCGCCGTAGGCACAGGTGAGCTGGTACGCGTTGTCGATGCCGATGCAGTCGATCAGGGCCTGCAGTGAGTGGGGCAGTTGGCTGATATCGATATGGCTGAGGTCTGGCATTTCCATATGACGCTCCTTCGGGATGGATGGAATGTGCTACCCGATCACCCGCGGCGTTATGTCGAAGGTGTGACCGGATTCTCAGCGACAGCCCAAGCTGCTCGCTAGGCGGTATATAGGCTGGGGGTTGTAGCTTCGATGATTAGCTTTTGCAGGCAGTGATATCTGCCGATGTAGGAAATAAACGCCCGGTACCGCCGCAGCGGGCTATTTGCGTTGGCCGCGCGCTGGCTACTGCCCGTTGGGTACCACTACCCTCAATCGCAGGGGTAGCTACTGATCAGTCCTGCACTTTTGAGGTAGGCGTCAGGGGCATCCCGCATGCGGTTTGGCAGGGTGCGCCAGTCCACCAGCAGGCACAGTGCATGCAGTGGCTGGCCATCGCGCTGGCCAATCACCTGGTCTGCAAAGCTGCGCCGGTACACCACCTGGGTGGCGTGTAGCGGGCTTGCCTGGTCGGCATCGGCCAAGGTCTGGCGGGCCAACGCCGGCAGTTGCGCAGCCGGTAGGGTAAAGCGCAGCGAAGACCCGCCGGGGTGCAGGTAGCCAGCCTGACGCACACGTCGCCACAGTTGCTGCCATTGGCTGCTACCCGCCTGCGCGCTCAGCCTGCTCCCCAACTCAAGCAATTGTTCGGCCGGGAGCTGTTGGGTATCGAGGGCATGGAGGGAGGGTGAGGTCAGGTACAACGATGCTAACAACAGGGGCTTGTACATAGAGGCTCCGCATGTGCTGTGAAACCCCATGCTTTCAGCCCGTTGCCGGCTAAGCCAGCAGGAAATACAGCGCCAGGCCCGGTGTGCGTTGTATCATTGCCGCGGCTCGCAGCGAGCCATTTGCCCATGATGTTGCAAGGAACCTCTGATGACACACGTGCAGCGCCTCAAATACTCCCTTCTGATCATTCTGGTGGTGCTTTGCCTGATGCTTGGGCTCTCCCATTTGCAGAAGGCGGGCACCATCAGCGAACAGACCTTCCAGCTGCTGGCCATCGCCATTGCTGTCGTGGTCGTGGTAATCAACGGGATTCTGCGGCGCAAGGTCAGGCGCTGACCCGTGCCGGCCGGCCTGCGGGGCCGGCCACGCCCTCAGCGTGATGCCGTTTGTTCCAGCATCGCCCGCGCCTGGGGGTTGAGGCTATAGCATTTGTCGCTGCCCAGTTCGATAACGCCTTCTGAGCACAGCCGTTTCAGCACTTCGCGCACGCTGAGAAACGACAGCGGTATGTCCAGTTGCTCAAGCTGCGCATGGACCCCGCGCACGCCTATGCTACGGCCGTTGCGGTCGGCGGCATGCAGCGCATCGATCACCTTCAGCCGGATCAGGCTGGTGCGCAGGCCAAAGCTACGCAGCAGCTCGCGAATCTGCTCATTGCCTACACGTTCGTCGGCAAACGCGTCCTGTCCCTTGGGCGCTTTACCTGGGGGGCTCCCCGCGTGAACCGGGGTTTGCGGGTTGTACATGTGAATGCTCCTTTTCGTGGACGAACCCGAAAGTTGGGTGCCTCACTTATTAGGACGAATGAGCCATAAAAATCTGCAACCAAACCGGTTAAAAAAATGCTTAATTTTGTTTCACAATTGCCTGCGGGTCGATTTGGCTAAAAATCCGGCACATCCGCTCGTCTGAACGGGATGACCCCGAACCCGAGGAGTGCCCGTGCTTTCACTTACCCGCCCCATCCATTTCGCAGGCCTGGCCTGCGCGCTGCTCGCGGTGAGCGTTGGCGCGCAGGCGCAGGCCGTGGTGGCCGATGCCAGTGCGCAGATCCGTCGCACCAGTTACGGCGTGCCCCATATCGTTGCCCAGGATGAGCGCGGGTTGGGGTACGGCGTGGGGTATGCCTACGCCCAGGACAACCTGTGCTTGCTGGGCAACGAGGTGCTGACGGTGAGCGGCGAGCGGTCCCGCCATTTCGGTGCTGACGGCAAGACCCTGGAGCAACGGGAGAACCTTGCCAGCGACGTGTTCTTCAGCTGGCTGAATCGCCCGGAGGCGGTTGATGCGTTTCTTCAGGCCCAGCCTGCGGCGGTTCAGGCGCTGCTTGCCGGGTATGCCAGCGGCTACAACAGGGCGCTGGCGGAGCGCCGCAGCCAGGGCCTGCCGGCCGAGTGCGGCGACGGCACTTGGCTGCGCCCCATCACCAGCCAAGACTTGGTCAAACTCACTCGGCGCCTGCTGGCCGAAGGCGGTGCAGGGCAATTCGTCGAGGCCCTGGCGGGCGCGCAGCCACCAGGCCAGGCCCGGCAGCAGGCGCAGGCGGCTACCGATTACGCCCAGGCACTGGCCCAGCAGGCACGCTTTGCCAGCGAACGCGGGAGCAACGCCGTGGCGGTGGGGGCGCACCGCTCGGCCAATGGGCGCGGGCTGCTGCTGGCCAACCCGCATTTCCCCTGGATGGGTGGCATGCGTTTTTACCAAATGCAGCTGACTATCCCCGGCAAACTCGACGTGATGGGCGCTGCGCTGCCAGGGCTGCCAGTGATCAACATCGGTTTCAATCATCACCTGGCCTGGACCCACACGGTTGACACGTCCAGGCACTTCACCCTCTATCGCCTGCAGCTGGACCCCAAGGACCCGACCCACTACCTGCTCGATGGCAAGTCGATACCGCTCGCCAAACACGCCGTCTCTGTCACCGTCAAAGCCAAGGATGGGAGCCTGGGCGAAGTGCAACACGTGGTCTACAGCTCACAGTTCGGGCCCGTCGTGCAATGGCCGGGGCGCCTCGATTGGGACTCGCACATGGCGTACAGCCTGCGTGACGCCAACGCCGACAACACCCGGGTGTTGCAGCAGTGGTACCAGATCAACCGCGCCGACAGCCTGAAAGGGCTGAAACGCTCGGTGGATCAGCTGCAGGGCATACCATGGGTCAACACCTTGGCGGTGGACGCTGCCGGTAGCACGCTGTACCTGAACAAGTCGGTTGTGCCCTATGTCGACCAAGCCATGCTGGCGACCTGCGGCGATACCCGGCAGCAAGGGCCCCTGGTTATCCTGGACGGCTCGCGCAGCGCTTGCCAGTGGAAGGTCGACCCGCAGGCGGCTCAGGCAGGCATCTTTCCGGCGCGGCTACTGCCGAGCCTGGAGCGCGATGACTACGTACAAAACTCCAACGACCCAGCCTGGATGACCAACCCGGCGCAGCCACTGACAGGCTATTCGCCGTTGGTCAGCCGCAATGACCAGCCGCTGAGCATGCGTGGGCGCTATGCGTTGCAGCGCTTGCAGGGCAAGGGGCGGCTGGGTGTGGACGACCTGCAGCACATGGTGCTGGATGACGAGGTGTACCTCGCTCGGCTGATGCTGCCTGACCTGCTGCAGTGGTGCAAGGCAGCGAGCGCCGACGTGCAATCGGTTTGTGAAAGCCTGGCGGCTTGGAATGGCAAGGCCGACCTGGACAGTGGCATGGGCCTGGTGCACTTCGAAAACCTGCTCGACAGCCTGGCGGAGCACCCGGAGGTCTGGCGAGTGGCCTTCGACGCCAAAGACCCACAACACACGCCGCGCGGATTGGCGGTGGAGCAGGCAGCGGTGAGCAAGCGGGTGCACGAAGCTGCACTGGCGTCACTGGCGCAATTGAGCGAAAGCGGTACCCCAGGGCAGGCGAAGTGGGGGCAGGTGCAGCAGGCCCTCGATGGCACGCCGGTGCCGGGCGGCCCACAGGCCTTGGGCATCTACAACGCGATGTACAGCGTACCCCACGGGGCGGGCAAGCGCTTGGTGGTCAGTGGCACCAGCTACCTGCAACTGGTCAGCTTCACCGACAAGGGGCCTGAGGCGCGGGGGCTGTTGGCGTTTTCGCAATCCAGCGAAGCGGCATCCCCCCACGCCAGCGATCAGACCAAGGCCTTCTCTGCCAAGCAACTGGCGGCGATTCCGTTTACCGAGGCGCAGATCAAGGCCGACCCCGCATACACAGAGGTGGTGATCAGCGAGCGCGCTGCTGTCAGGTAAATTCGAACGGCGCGAGCTGGAAGCCTTGCTCGTCCACCTGCAAGGCCCAGCCCCGGCGGTCCCAGTCACCCAGCACGATACGCCGCGCCGGCTGGCCGTCGACCACCAGCTTGTGGATCGCCGGGCGGTGGGTGTGGCCATGCACCAGGGTGAGCACACCCTGGGCAGCCATCACCCTGGGCACTTCCTCGGGCGTGACATCGACGATGTCGGTCGCCTTCATCTGCGTCTGTGCGCGGCTTTCACTGCGCAATTTGCGCGCCAGGCGTTGGCGCATCGACAGTGGCAGGTGGGTCAGAACCCACAGGCTGAGGCGGTTGCGCAGCAAGCGGCGCATCTTCATGTAGCCCAGGTCGCGGGTGCACAGGGTGTCGCCATGCATCAGCAATACCCGCTCACCCCCCAGCTCGATCACGCTCGGGTCGCTGAGCAGCGTACACCCGGCAGCGTCGCAGAATGCCTGGCCTATGAGGAAGTCCCGGTTGCCATGCATCAGGTAGACGGCGGTGCCGCTGTCGCTTAGCTGCCGCAGGGCCTGGCAGATCTGCTGCTGGAACGGGGTCATGGCGTCATCGCCGATCCAGGCTTCGAAGAAGTCGCCCAGGATGTACAACGCCTTGGCGTGGCGCGCCCGGCCATCGAGCAGATCAAGAAACGCCCGGGTGATGTCCGGGCGTTCTTCTTGCAGGTGCAGATCGGAGATCAGCAGAATCACTCAATGATCTCGGCTTTCTCGATGATCACGTCGTCTTTGGGCACATCCTGATGGCCGGCGTTGGAGCCGGTGGCGACTTTCTCGATGGCATCCACGACTTCGCGGCCTTCAGTGACTTCGCCGAACACGGCGTAGCCCCAGCCCTGCACGTTCTTGCCACTGTGGTTGAGGAAGTCGTTATCGGAGGCGTTGATGAAGAACTGCGCGGAGGCGGAGTGCGGCTCCATGGTACGGGCCATGGCAATGCTGTACTTCTTGTTCTTCAGGCCGTTGTCGGCTTCGTTCTGGATGGTGGCGCGGGTTTTTTTCTGGTTCATGCCCGCTTCGAAGCCGCCGCCCTGGATCATGAAGCCTTTGATCACGCGGTGGAACACGGTGCCATCATAGTGGCCGTCCTTGACGTACTGAACGAAGTTTTCAGTGGTCGCTGGCGCTTTTTCAGCGTCCAGTTGCAGGACGATTACGCCGTGGTTGGTGGTCAGTTTGACTTTGGACATGCTGAAACTCGCTTTTTCAAGGCAATCGAAAATTGGGGTACGCAGGGCGCACGTTACCACCTGACGCTGGTTCGGGCGGTTACGACACATGGCGCGCACCGGCCATTTTGCCCGGCCGCGGCAAAAAAGCGGTGATAAATCACGCGAGTTTGCCCGGGCCCGACTGTCAGCAGCTTGACTGCTTCGGCTATGATAGGCCCTTTGATTCAATCGGCCTACCCAGGCCGGCTACGTGCATTCAAGGATCCTATGAGCAAGCCCACTGCCGACAACGCGCCCAACGCCGCTGCCAAAGGCGCCCCCGCTGTCCCTGCGAACTTCCTGCGGCCGATCATCCAGGCCGACCTGGACTCGGGCAAGCACACCCAGATCGTCACCCGCTTCCCGCCAGAGCCCAACGGCTACCTGCACATCGGCCACGCCAAGTCGATCTGTGTGAACTTCGGCCTGGCCAAGGAGTTCGGCGGCGTCTGCCACCTGCGCTTCGACGACACCAACCCGGCCAAGGAAGACCAGGAGTACATCGACGCCATCCAGCGCGATGTGAAGTGGCTGGGCTTCGACTGGGCAGGGGAGGTGCGCTACGCCTCCAGCTACTTCGACCAGTTGCACGACTGGGCGGTAGCGCTGATCAAGTCGGGCAACGCCTATGTCTGCGACCTCACCCCGGAGCAGGCCAAGGAATACCGCGGCAACCTCAAGGAACCGGGCAAGAACAGCCCGTTCCGCGAGCGCAGCGTGGACGAGAACCTGGACCTGTTCGCACGCATGAAGGCCGGCGAGTTCAAGGACGGTGAGCGCGTGCTGCGGGCCAAGATCGACATGGCGTCGCCCAACATGAACCTGCGCGACCCCATCCTGTACCGTATCCGCCACGCCCATCATCACCAGACGGGCGACACCTGGTGCATCTACCCCAACTACGACTTCACCCACGGCCAGTCGGACGCCATCGAAGGCATCACGCACTCCATCTGCACCCTGGAGTTCGAAGGCCATCGGCCGCTGTACGAATGGTTCCTCGAGCACCTGCCGGTGCCGGCGCACCCGCGTCAGTACGAGTTCAGCCGCCTGAACCTGAACTACACCATCACCTCCAAGCGCAAGCTCAAGCAACTGGTTGACGAGCAGCACGTCCATGGCTGGGACGACCCGCGCATGTCCACGCTGTCGGGCTTCCGCCGCCGTGGCTACACCCCGGCTTCCATCCGCAATTTCTGCGAGATGATCGGCACCAACCGCTCCGACGGCGTGGTGGACATGTCCATGCTCGAGTTCAGCATCCGTGACGACCTGGACCGTACCGCCCCACGCGCCATGTGCGTGCTGCGCCCGCTGAAAGTGGTCATCACCAACTACCCCGAGGGGCAGGTCGAACAGCTGGAGCTGCCGCGTCATCCGAAAGAAGACATGGGCGTGCGGGTATTGCCGTTTGCCCGTGAACTGTACATCGACCGCGACGACTTCATGGAAGAGCCGCCCAAGGGCTACAAGCGCCTGGAGCCCAATGGCGAGGTGCGCCTGCGCGGCAGCTACGTGATCCGTGCCGACGAAGCTGTGAAGGACGCAGAGGGCAACATCGTCGAGCTGCGCTGCTCGTACGACCCGGACACCCTGGGCAAGAACCCCGAGGGCCGCAAGGTCAAAGGCGTGATCCACTGGGTACCGGCCGAAGGCAGCGTGGAGTGCGAAGTGCGCCTGTACGACCGCCTGTTCCGCTCGTCCAACCCGGAAAAAACCGAAGAGGGCGGCACCTTCCTCGACAATATCAACCCTGAGTCGCTGCACGTACTGAGCGGTTGCCGTGCTGAGCCCTCCCTGGCCCAGGCCCAGCCTGAGGACCGTTTCCAGTTCGAGCGCGAAGGGTATTTCTGCGCAGACCTGAAGGACAGTCAGCCGGGCCGCCCGGTGTTCAACCGCACTGTCACCCTGCGTGACTCCTGGGGCAGCTGAGGAACCACCGTGCTTACCATCTACAACACCCTGAGCAAAGCGAAAGAAACCTTCAAGCCGCTCGATGGCAACAAGGTGCGCATGTACGTGTGCGGCATGACCGTCTACGACTATTGCCACCTGGGCCATGGTCGCAGCATGGTGGCCTTCGACCTGGTTACCCGTTGGCTGCGCAAAAGCGGCTACGACCTGACCTACGTGCGCAACATCACCGACATCGATGACAAAATCATCAACCGTGCCAACGAGAACGGCGAAACCTTCGATGCCCTCACGGCGCGCATGATCGACGCCATGCACGAAGACGAGCGCCGTCTGAACATCCTGCCGCCCGACCAGGAGCCCCGTGCGACCGACCACATTGCCGGTATGCACGCCATGATCCAGACCCTGATCGACAAAGGCTACGCCTACGCGCCTGGCAACGGCGACGTCTATTACCGTGTGGGCAAGTTCGTCGGTTACGGCAAGCTGTCGCGCAAGAAAATCGAAGACCTGCGCATCGGTGCCCGCATCGAGGTGGATGAAGCCAAGCAGGACCCGTTGGACTTCGTGCTGTGGAAAGGCGTGAAACCCGGCGAGCCGAGCTGGGCATCGCCTTGGGGCCCGGGGCGCCCCGGTTGGCACATCGAGTGCTCGGTGATGTCCACCTGCTGCCTGGGCGACAGCTTCGACATTCACGGCGGCGGCAGCGACCTGGAGTTCCCACACCACGAGAACGAGATTGCCCAGAGCGAGGCGGCTACCGGCAAGCAATACGCCAACGCGTGGATGCACTGCGGCATGATCCGCATCAACGGCGAAAAGATGTCCAAGTCGTTGAACAACTTCTTCACCATCCGCGATGTGCTGGAGAAGTATCACCCGGAGGTAGTGCGGTATCTGTTGGTGGCCAGCCACTACCGCAGTGCGATCAATTACTCCGAAGACAGCCTGCGTGATGCCAAGGGTGCGCTCGAGCGGTTCTACCACGCCCTGCGCGGTTTGCCGCGTGTGGCAGCCAGTGGCGGTGAGGCGTACGTCGAGCGTTTCAGCGTGGCCATGAACGACGACTTCGGTACGCCAGAAGCTTGCGCTGTGCTGTTCGACCTGGTGCGCGAGATCAACCGCCTGCGCGAAAGCGACCCACAAGCAGCCGCTGGCCTGGCCGGGCGCCTGCGTGAACTGGGTGATGTGCTGGGGGTGTTGCAGCTGGAGGCCGATGACTTCCTGCGCGCCGGCGCCGAAGGCAAGGTGGATGCAACTGAGGTCGAAGCCCTTATCCAGGCCCGGCTGCAGGCGCGTACGGACAAGAACTGGGCAGAGTCGGACCGCATTCGCGACCAGCTGACGGCCATGGGTGTGGTGCTGGAAGACAGCAAGGGCACCACCACCTGGCGCCTGGCTGACTGACAGGGGCGTGGGGGCCGCCGTGTGGCGGCCCTCCGTTTACTGGGTTACCCCGGGTAGCGGGCAGTGCAGCACCAGCTTGGCACCGCCCAACTCGCTTTCGCCGATTTCCAGCCCAAAGCCATGCAAGTCGACGATTGCCGCAACGATCGACAACCCCAGCCCGAAGCCTGCGTGGCGATGGCCTTCATCGCTGCGGTAGAAGCGCTTCAACACGGCGGCGCGCTCCTCTTCCGGGATGCCCGGCCCGCTGTCCTCGACCCCCAAGTGAATACCCTCGTCGTCGTGCCTGGCACAGAGCCGTACGTGGCCGCCTTCGGGGGTGAACTTGATGGCATTGCCCACCAGGTTGGCCAGCGCCTCGAACAACAGCTCGCGGTCCCCGTGCAGCGCCGGCAATCGCGACGGCTGCTGCAGCTCCAGGCGAATGCCGCCGTCTTCGGCAAGCGGCAGGTAGAAGTCGTGCAACTCCACCAGCAGGTCGTGGGGCGCGAGTTCGACGAAGCCGGCACGGCGTTGGCGGTCCTCCAGCTCACTGATGCGCAGCAGCCCCCGAAAGCGCGCCATCAGGGTATCGGTTTCGCCAATGGCCTGGTCCAGTGCCTCGGCTTGCGCCGGGTCGTGGCTGCTCTGCTGGCGGATGCGGTACAGCTGGGCGCGCAGGCGGGTGAGGGGGGTGCGCAGGTCATGGGCGATGTTGTCGCACACGCCCTTCACCTCATGCATCAGCCGTTCGATGCGGTCGAGCATGGCATTGACGATGGCGGCCAGCATGTCCAGCTCGTCGCGCCTGGCTGACAGGGGCAGGCGATGGGTGAGGTCGCCGGCCACGATCAGTTCGGCCTGTGCCTGAATGGCGCGGATGCGCTTGAGTGGCCGGCGCCTGAGCAGGTACCAGCCAGCAAAACCTGGTATCAGCGTTAACGATATGCCCCACAGCAACGCGTGAAGGATGATGCGGGTGACCACGAACAACGAGCCGTTGTCGCGCACCAGCACCAGCCAGCGGCCATCCTGCACCTTGATGGCTACGGCATCGCAGCTGTCGCGGGGCATGCGCGGGTCATCGGCATCCAGGCAGCGCTTGAGTTCGTGGATTCTGCCGTCAAGCCCAAGCTCCGGCGGCAGGTTGCGAAGGGTGCCGCCCAGTGGGTTGAGCTGGGTGTCGAACAGGCCGTAGGCATCGAAACTGCGCTCTTCGAAGGCCTGGCTGGCAATCAGGGCGTCGTCGAGTTGCTTGCCGCTCATGTGGGCGAACAGGTGCTGGCGCTGCAGCATCGAGTGGCGGGTGAGCTTGTTCAGGTAGCTGGACACCTCGAAATACAGCACCCCCATGAGGATGCTGCTCCAGGCCACGAACAGGAAGCTGTACAGCGCCAGCAGGCGGCTGGTGGACGAGCTCCAGCCTTTAGACGGGTTCAGCAATGGCATAGCCGGAGCCCCGTACGGTCCGGATCAGTGGCGATTGGCCTGGCATGTCGATTTTCTTGCGCAAGCGGCCGATGTGCACGTCGATCAGGTTGGTGCCGGGGTCGAAGTGATAGCCCCATACCTCTTCGAAGATCATCATGCGGGTAATCACCTGGCCGCTGTGGCGCATCAGGTATTCCAGCAGCTTGTACTCGGTCGGCAGCAGGTTCAGCGCCTGCTCGCCACGGCGGGCTTCATGGCTGATCAGGTCAAGCTGCAGGTCGGCGACCTGCAGGCGGGTCTCGGTCAGGGGCACGCTGTTGCGGCGCAGCAGCACCTCGACCCGTGCTGCCATTTCATCGGAGGCGAACGGCTTGGTCAGGTAGTCGTCCCCACCTGCGCGCAGCCCGCGCACCCGTTCGTCCACATCGGACAGGGCGCTGATCATCAGAATGGGCGTCGTGATCTTGAGGTTGCGCAAGGTGGTGACGATGGTCAGGCCGTCTACTTCTGGCAACATGCGGTCCAGCGTGATCAGGTCATAGCCGCCGGCAATGGCCTTGGCCAGCCCTTCACGGCCATTGTCGGCCCAATCCACCTCCAGGCCGTGGCTGTTGAGTTCTGCGACGATTTCCTGGCCGGTGACGGCGTCGTCTTCGATGGTGAGTACGCGAGGCATGCGGGTTCCCGGGCATCCAGATAGAGACATGATTGTGCCAAATAATAGCTGGCCGGCGATTTAAGAATAATTCATCTAGCGCCATTGGCACGCTCAGGTGCACGCTGCCTCTCGTGAACACAGGCAAGCATCTGGAATCTGGCTGTGAGAGGATGTACGGCAATACAGCCAGGACCCGAACACAGCCTGATGAAGACCCCTAAAAGAATCGAACCCCTGATCGAAGATGGCCTGGTCGACGAGGTACTCAGGCCGTTGATGAGTGGCAAGGAAGCGGCCGTGTACGTGGTGCGCTGTGGCACCCAGGTGCGCTGTGCCAAGGTTTATAAAGAAGCCAACAAGCGCAGCTTCCGCCAGGCCGCCGAGTACCAGGAAGGCCGCAAGGTGCGTAACAGCCGCCAGGCCCGGGCGATGGCCAAGGGCAGCAAGTACGGGCGCAAGGAGGCGGAGGATGCCTGGCAGAACGCTGAAGTGGCCGCGTTGTTCCGCCTGGCGGGCGCCGGGGTAAGGGTGCCCAAGCCCTACGACTTCCAGGACGGCGTCCTGTTAATGGAGCTGGTGACCGATGCCGATGGCGATGCGGCTCCGCGCCTGAACGATGTGCACCTCGAGGCAGACCAGGCACGCGACTACCATGGGTTCGTTATCCGTCAGATCGTGCTGATGCTGTGTGCAGGCCTGGTGCACGGTGACCTGTCGGAATTCAATGTGCTGCTGGGCCCCGACGGCCCGGTGATCATTGACCTGCCCCAGGCGGTAGATGCGGCGGCCAATAACCACGCGTTCAGCATGCTGGAGCGGGACGTCACCAACATGGCCCATTACTTCGGCCGTTTTGCCCCGGAACTCAAGGCCACCCGCTATGCGCAGGAAATGTGGGCCTTGTTCGAAGCCGGCGAACTGCGCCCGGACAGCCTGCTGACCGGGGTATTTAAAGATGAGGAACAGGCGGCAGACGTTGCAGGTGTGATGCGCGAGATCGACGCTGCGCGGCTGGACGACGCACGCCGCCGCGAGGCGCGTGCCGAGGCCGAGCAGGGCGCGCCCAAGGCCGAAGAGCCAACCCCACCCTGGATGCGTTGAAACTGCGCCCTGCGATCATTGCCTTTGACGCAGGGCAATAACTCGTCATTTGGCCTTTTCACTGCGCCGCCGCAGGCATAAGGTATACGCCGTTCAAATTCCCTGGAGCTGTCATGCCCAACCGTTTTCCGTCCGTTCGCCCCCGTCGCCTGCGCCAGAGCGAGTCGCTGCGCACTGTATTCCAGGAAACCGAGTTTCGTCTCGAAGACCTGATCCTGCCGATCTTCGTTGAAGAAGGTATCGATGACTTCGTGCCGATCAGCACGATGCCAGGGGTTAACCGTATCCCTGAAAAACGGCTGGCCCAGGAAATCGAGCGTTATGCCCGCGCCGGCATCCGCTCGGTGATGACCTTTGGCGTGTCCCACCACCTGGACGAGGTTGGCAGCGACACCTGGAACGAGAACGGCCTGGTGGCCCGTATGTCGCGCATCTGCAAGGACACCGTGCCGGAAATGGTAGTGATGTCCGACACCTGCTTCTGCGAATACACCAGCCATGGCCACTGTGGTGTGCTGCACGACCATGGCGTGGACAACGATGCCACCATTGCAAACCTGGGCAGGCAGGCCGTCATCGCTGCCGCGGCGGGCGCCGACTTCATTGCACCTTCCGCTGCAATGGACGGGCAGGTCCAGGCGATCCGCAGCGCCCTGGACGGGGCCGGGTTCCATGACACGGGGATCATGGCCTACTCCACCAAGTTCGCCTCTTCGCTGTACGGGCCGTTCCGCGAGGCAGGCGGCACGGCGCTGAAGGGCGACCGCAAGAGCTACCAGATGAACCCCATGAACCGCCGTGAGGCGGTGCGCGAATCGCTGCTGGACGAGCAGGAAGGGGCGGATGTGCTGATGGTCAAGCCAGCCGGTGCCTACCTTGACGTTATCGCCGACATTCGTGCGGCGTCACGCTTGCCGTTGGCCGCCTATCAGGTGAGCGGGGAGTACGCCATGATCAAGTTCGGTGGCCTGGCTGGGGCGATCGATGAAGGCCGGGTGGTGCGCGAGAGCATCGGCGCCATCAAACGCGCGGGTGCGGATGTGATCCTTACGTATTTTGCGATGGATTTGGCGTTGCAAGGTATTTGACCCAAGCGTCGGCTATGCGGTTTGGCTGGGAGGTGTTGTTCTTGACGGGTGCGGCGCGTGGGAGACCAGCGCCGCAACCCCTGCACAAAAAATCACTAAGCGCTGAATTATTTAGTGTCCCTTTGTATCTGATGGCATAGAGCAGTCACCGTCAGGGATACACAAATGAAGTCTCGCAAGAAAAAAGTCCAGCCAATCGGCCTCAAGGACATCACCATCGTCGACGACGCCAAGATGCGCAAGGCCATTACGGCCGCAGCACTCGGCAACGCGATGGAGTGGTTCGATTTCGGGGTCTATGGCTTTGTCGCCTATGCACTGGGCAAGGTGTTTTTCCCCAACGCCGACCCCAGCGTGCAGATGATCGCAGCACTGGCCACCTTCTCGGTGCCGTTCCTGATCCGCCCGCTGGGCGGGCTGTTCTTCGGCGCGCTGGGGGACCGGCTTGGCAGGCAGAAAGTGCTGGCAGCGACCATCGTCATCATGTCGCTCAGCACCTTTGCCATCGGCCTTATACCGTCGTACGCCAGTATTGGGATATGGGCGCCGATACTGTTGCTGCTGGCCAAGATGGCCCAAGGCTTCTCGGTAGGCGGTGAGTACACCGGCGCGTCCATCTTCGTTGCCGAGTACGCACCCGACCGCAAGCGCGGCTTCCTCGGCAGCTGGCTGGACTTCGGTTCCATCGCCGGCTTTGTACTGGGTGCCGGTGTGGTCGTGATGATCTCCGCAGTACTGGGAGAAGAGAAGTTCCTTGAGTGGGGCTGGCGCCTGCCGTTCTTCCTGGCACTGCCGCTGGGCATTATCGGCCTCTATCTGCGCCATGCGCTGGAAGAGACCCCGGCGTTCCAGCAACACGTGGAAAAACTGGAGCAAGGTGACCGTGAAGGCCTGGCCTCGGGGCCGAAGGTGTCGTTCAAGGAGGTGGCAACCAAGCACTGGCGTAGCCTGATTACCTGCATCGGGGTAGTGATTGCGACCAACGTGACCTACTACATGCTGCTCACCTACATGCCCAGCTACCTGTCACACAACCTGCATTACAGCGAAGACCACGGTGTGCTGATCATCATCGCGATCATGGTGGGCATGCTGTTCGTGCAGCCGATCATCGGGCTGCTCAGCGACAAGGTTGGCCGCCGTCCCTTCATCATCGTGGGTAGCATCGGCCTGTTCGTATTGGCCATCCCGGCCTTCATGCTGATTACCAGTGGTGTGCTTGGCCTGATCTTCGCAGGCCTGCTGTTGATCGCGGTATTGCTGAACTTCTTCATCGGCGTAATGGCATCGACATTGCCGGCGATGTTCCCCACGCACATCCGCTACAGCGCCCTGGCAAGCGCCTTCAACATTTCGGTGCTGATTGCGGGCGTGACGCCCACCCTCGCAGCCTGGCTGGTGGAAAGCACCGGTAACCTGTACATGCCGGCTTACTACCTGATGGTCATCGCGGTGATCGGCTTGGTAACCGGCATCACCATGAAGGAAACCGCCAACAAGCCTCTGCGTGGCGCCTCCCCCGCGGCATCGGATATTGGTGAAGCCCGTGAGTTGCTGCAGGAGCACCACGACAATATCGAGCAGAAGATCGAGGACATCGACACCCAGATCGCCGAGCTGGAAGCCAAGCGCAAGCTGCTGGTGCAGCAGCATCCGCGCATCGATTGATCAGTGGGGCATATAGCCCCGCTGCCATGAACGCGGTATGAACAGCGACACCAGGGCCAGCAGGCAGGTCAAGGCACAACTGCCTGCCAGGGCCTGCAGGCCCAGGTGTTTCTGCAGCCATGCCCCCAATGCCGCGCCCAGCAACATCCCCGCCCACGGCACCAGTTGCACCCGCCAGCCGTTGCGACGCTCCCCAAGCAGCCAGCGCCCCAGGCCACGGCCAAAGCGTGACAGCGCCCCGGTCACATACGTCAGGCCGATGGGCAGCCCGTTCACCTGTTCCACGACCGCGTTGATCATGCCCATGGCCACGGTGGCCGCGAGCAGAGCAGGGAATGTAGCCGGCCACGGCCAGGCTGCGGCAAACGCCAGTAACCCGGCGACCACCACCAATACCGGCCAGGCACGGCGCCGGCATCCGCGCGCCAGCATCACGCCAACGGCGTTCCCGGCCACGAACCCAAGCACCGCGCCACTCAGGCGCAGCACCATGCCCGCGTCTGCCTCGCTGATGGCGACGGCAAGGCGGGTCGTGTTACCGCTCATGAACGACACGAAGTCGCCCAACGCCAGCAGGCCGATCGCATCGGTCATGCCCGCCAGCACCGAAAGGCCAGCCACCAGGCCAAGGCCTACGCGGCCACGCAAGACTTGCAAGCGCAGGCGCCTGGCGGTGCGTGCAGTTGGAGCGTAAGGCAGCATGGGCAGGCCTCAGGGCAGCAGGTTTTCGCGGGCGAGGGTGCTTTTGATGGTGCGTTCAACCACATCCACCAGCACCATGGTGTGGTGATCCACCTCGATGTTCAGCAGGTCGCCGGGCGTGTAGCGGGCGAACGTGGTTTGCCGCAGCGTCTCCGGGATCAGATTGATCGTGACTACGTTGTCGTCGATATCGGCCACCGTCAGGCTGCAACCATTTACGCCGATGAAGCCCCGGGCGAACACGTATTTCCCCCACTCGGCCGGCATGCGGAAACGCACGAAGGCACCGCTCTCGGCAATACAGAGCTCGACCACTTCGGCAGTGGTGGCGATATGGCCCGCCATCAAGTGGCCGCCAACCTCCGCGTTCATTTTCGCCGAACGCTCGATATTGACCTGGTGCCCTGAAACGAAGGTGCGCAGGTTGGTGCGTTCGAGGGTAGCGGTCATGGCATCGAAGCGAACCTGGGTGCCGTCGATTTCGGTGACGGAAAGGCAGGTGCCCTCGACGCTCACGCTGGCGCCGACCTTGAGGTCGTCCAGCAGTGCAGGGGTGAGGTCGATGGTGAACTGGTTGTGGCCTGGGTGACGGGTCACATCAAGCAAAGGGCGCACGGCCTGGACGATGCCGGTGTACATGGGGGCTCCTGGGCACGGATGGGAACCCCCGCACGCTATGCCTGTAGCGTCGCAAAAGCAAGTTGCCCGGGGTTCAGACGTGCCCGGTGCTGTTGACGATACGCAGGCACAGCGCCTCGTACGGGTCCAGGTTCACCATCAGGCGGCCGTCTTCGGTGAGGTCGCCCTCGACGGTCTCATTGATCATGTCCACCACGGGCCCCGGTGTGAAACCGGCCAGCTGAAGTTCTTCGGCGATTACCTGCTGACTGAAGTTCAAGGCGCTTATCTGGATACCCCGGCCGGCGGGCAGCTCGTGCACCATGACCAACAGCCCGGGCGTGGTGACGTCGGGTACCAGCACTTGGCGGCTGGTGGCGATGCCATAGGCCTGGCGCACCGCCAGCAGTTTCTTGACCTTGCTGGCAAAGGAGTCGTCGCGTGCAAGTTGCTCATCCAGGCTGCCATAGAGGGCACGGGCACGCGGCATGCCCCGCACCGACGCCTGGGCCTCCGGGTCGAGCCCCGCCAGGTCGTAGGCGCCCCTGTGAATCCAGCGCGTGTCCCCATCGGTCATGCGTTCAGCAACAGCTTCTGCCGGTAGTGGCAGTGCACCCACCAGGTCCCAGCCGGAAATCGCCACCACGCCTGGCTGCATGGCGTTGTACATCACCAGCAGCAGGTGCACTTTCTGCACCCACTCCAGCTGATCGGCACTCAGGTCTTCAAGGTCGCGAATGCCCAGAGCCGCCGTGATCAGGCTGGCGGTAGTGCAGGAAATTCCGTTGGTGACAAAGCGCAGGTTGTAGGGCGCATGTTCGCCAGACAGCCGTTCGTAGATTTCTTCGCGTATGTGTTCGCGCAGGATGCTGCCAGGCAACGTCTGGCCTTTGTACAGGTACATGTCGTGAGCATGCAGCGTCCAGAAATGCACCAGCTCCACCGTCAGTTCGTCGTGGTTCTGCAGGGCGTGTATCAGCGAGGCCGGGTCGATGCCGAAGCTGTGCATTTCCTTGAGCATCAGGCGCAGGAACTCGGTGTCGCCGGTCAGCAGGGCGTGCTGGTAGGCGGGCCGTGTGATGAAGTCGTAGGACAGGTCGGCCCCGCCGCTGGACATCTGCGCGATGTCGTCGAGGGTCAGGTTGAGTTCCTGGAAGCTAAAGCCGCCCGCCTTGCGGATCATGCCGCCGATCAGCTGGTTGCCGACGATCGACAGGGGGTGGCTTTCTGACCAGGCGGTGCCGGTGGCGCGGGTTTCAACGCCGAGAAAACCATTGGCATCCAGGCGCAAACCCCGTGCGCCCAGGCAATCCAGTGCATGCAAGGCATCGCCGATGATCATCTGCTGGGCGGTGAAGGTTGGGTCCAGCCAGTTCAACGAGGGCTGGCCGTCTTTGAAGTAATGCAGGTAGACCCAGCGGCGGGTATTGCCGTCGACGCCGGTAATGGGTGGGGTAGCACTCCAGTCGGTCTCCTTGACGCCGGGTTCGAAGAAGATCACCCGCTGCAGTTGCCCGACGATGTAGTGACGGGCCTTGAGCTCGTCGCATTGCGCTGGCAGCAGGTTGACCGAGTCGCGCCCTGCGGGTACTTCCGGCAGCAGGTCCCAGTCCTCCTCGCGCACCTCGACCATATGGTAGAGGCCGGGGTAGGGTGCCAGGCCCAGCTCGGCCAGGCGGAAGTCCGCGCCCTTGCCGGTGTGCGAGGGGATCAGATCGTCGATGGTCACGGCATTGTGGGCGGCGGCCATGCGGCTCATCTGCACCACTTCCTGCTCGCTGCCATACAGCGGGTCGATATCAAAGCTGATGCGGTCGAAGTTGCCGTCGATGCTCGGCGTGACTTCGTGGCCGTTAATGCCCCCCGAGCGCTTGATGGGGCCGGTATGCACACCCTGGATGCCGATTTCTGACAGGCGCTTCCACAACGCCTCGTGGGCCAGTGCGCCCAGTACCGAACAACCTTCAGGCGCGATGATCGCGTCCGGGTACACGGTCAGCCACACCGAGGCGATCTCGGTAGCGCGGCGGGGCTGCGCTTCGGCATAGGGTTGCTGCCAAAGCCGCGACTGCCCGGAATACAGGCTGGCACGTTCCTGGGAAGCCTTGAGCATGGAACGCTCTTCAAGCCATTTGACGTATGACGGGTCGGGTTGGGTCATGTCGCGTCCTCTTTGCGTGTCGGCACCGGCTCAGGTTATGACGGCGACGCACGCGGAACGTTCGGCCTGTATGCGCGTTTGCCCTCAGCGCCGCGTTGCCAACTGCTGTGGTGCCAGGAAGGCGTCGCGGAAGTAATTACGCACAGCCTGCATGGCCGGGCTGAAGGCGCGCTCGCGGTGCCAGGCCAGGCCCACGCTCATGGGTGGCACCGGGTTGCTGATGGTCAACGTCTCGATGCGCTTGCCTTCCAGTGACCAGGGGCGGTGCACCAGGTCCGACAAAATCGCCACGCCGCTGCCATTGGCAACCATGCTGCGCACGGCCTCTACCGAGCTGGTCCGCACCCTTACGTTGGGGCGCTGGCCGGCTTGCTTCCAGTAACGCATGGCACTGTGCTCGGCTTCATCGACCGTCAGCAGAATGAAGGGCTCGCCTGCCACGTCTTCCAGGCTAACCGCCGAGCGTTCGCACAAGGGGTGCTGCCCGGGCAACCACAGCCTGCGCTCGGAGTTGAACAGGGTTTCAGAGACGATGTGCGGGTGGGTGAGGTTGGCCGTGAGTACGACGGCCATGTCGAAGCGGCCATCGAGCAGGCCGTGCTCGATGGCGCTGCGCTCCTGTTCGTAGAGCTCCAGGGTGACGTCGGGATGCCAGTGCTCCAGGCGCTGCAAGTGATGGGGCAAAAAGTAGCCAATGACGGTGTAGCTGGCCGCCAGGCGCAGCAAGCCGCTGGCGCGCCCATCCGGCAACGGGCTGTTGAGTGCATCGTCGACGCTGCGCAGAATCCCGTAGGCACGGTTGAGAAAGTGCCGCCCGGCCTCGGTCAGGCTCATGCCCTGGGCAGAGCGCTGAAACAGCAGGGCACCCAGTAGCGCCTCCAGTTCCTTGATGGCGGTGGTGATGGCGGACTGCGAGATATTGAGGTGGATGGCAGCCTGAGAGATCTGGCCGATTTCGGCGGTGGCCACAAAGTAGCGAACCTGACGCAAGGTAAGGGACAACGCTACACCTCCACGGGTATCTGATTTTCCGAAGATACCCCCTCTGTTTATAGATCTTCCCAAGGGGGTGGCAGGAATCTACCGTGGCAGGCATGCAGTCACAAGTGCCGGGAGGCAGGCTTATGCAGGTGGTGGACTTCAATTCCGACATGGGTGAAGGGTTCGGGCCCTGGACTATCGGCGACGGCGTGGACAACGAACTGATGACGCATATCAGCTCGGCCAATATCGCGACCGGCTTCCATGCCGGAGACCCAGGCACCATGCGCCGCACTGTTGCCCGGGCCAAGGCGCTTGGGGTGGCGGTTGGGGCGCACCCGGGGTTTCGCGACCTGGTTGGCTTTGGGCGCCGCCATATCAACGCCACGGCTCAGGAGCTGGTAGACGACATCCTCTACCAACTAGGGGCACTGCGTGAGATCGCCCGCGCCCAAGGCGTAAGCCTGCAGCACGTCAAGCCCCATGGGGCGCTGTACATGCACCTGGCACGGGACGAAGAAGCCGCGCGTTTACTGGTGCAGAACCTGCAGGCGGTCGAGCCAGCCCTGCTGCTGTACTGCATGCCGGGCTCGGCAATCTGCCGTATCGCTCAACAGCTCGGCCAGCCTGTGATTCGCGAGTTCTATGCCGACCGCGAGTACGATGCGAGCGGCTCGATCGTGTTCACACGCAATGTTCGGGCATTGCAACCTGCAGCCGTCGCCGAGCGCGTGGTGCGGGCCTGCCAGCAGGGTGTTGTGCGTACTGTCGAGGGCCAGGACCTGGCAATCGCATTCGATTCCATCTGCCTGCACAGCGACACGCCTGGGGCGTTGGACCTGGTTGAAGCTACCCGTGAGGCGCTGAGGGTCGCGGGCATCGAAGTGCGTGCGCCACGCTAGAAAACACGGCTAGCCGGCGCATACAAGCCGGAGCCTGCCACAGTTGCTTTTGCCTGCCTTTCTACAAAGACTCCAAAAAAGGAACAGTCATGGCCGAATCGCTCGCTTCAACCCCCGTCCGTTACAGCTTCGGCGCTGACGAGCACCTGTTCGCCGAAGTGAGCGACAGTATGTCGCTCGAGGCCTTTTTCAAAGGCATGGCCATCACCCGTGCGGTGGAGCGCCTTGACCTAGACGGTGTGCTGGACATCTGCCTGGCCAACGCCTCGTTCCAGATCCGCTTCGACCCGGACCGCATTGCACCGCAGGCCCTGCTGCAGGCCGTACAGGGCGCCGAGACCCAGGCGGTTGCCGAACGCTCGCTGCACACCCGCATCATCGAAATTCCGGTGCTGTACAACGACCCCTGGACCCACGAAACCCTGATGCGCTTTCGCGACCGCCATCAAGACCCAGACAGCACTGACCTCGAATACGCTGCCCGGATCAATGGCCTGCAAGGGGTGGATGCATTTATAGAGGCCCACAGCGGTGCGCCCTGGTTCGTGTCCATGGTCGGCTTTGTGGCGGGCCTGCCGTTCATGTTCCAGATGGTGGAGCGCGAGCGGCAATTACAGGTGCCGAAGTACCTGCGCCCGCGCACCGACACCCCCAGGCTTACCCTGGGCCACGGTGGCTGCTTCGGTTGCATCTATTCGGTACGTGGGGCAGGGGGTTATCAGATGTTTGGCGTCACGCCCGCACCCATCTATGACCCTCAGCAAGCGCTTGGCTATTTGAAGGAACACATGGTGTTTTTCCGCCCCGGTGACATCGTGCAGTTCAAACCCATGGACCGTGCCGCCTACGACCAGGCGGTGGCGGAGGTGGAGCAAGGGATTTTCGATTTGCGCATCCGCCCGGTGGCGTTCTCCCTGGATGCCTTTCTGGAAGACCCTGCGGGGTACCCCAAGTCGCTGCAGGAGGCACTGGCATGATCAAGGTTCTCGAACCCGGCCTGGCCAGCTCTGTGCAAGATCTGGGGCGCGAGGGGTTCTATCACCTAGGCATTCCACCGTCGGGCGCGCTTGACCAGTACGCCCTGCGAACCGCCAACCACCTGGTGGGCAACCCGGCTGGCGCCGCCTGCATCGAATGCGCGTTGGTGGGGCCTGAACTTGAGTTTGTACAGGATGCCTTGGTGGCAGTGTGTGGTGCGCAGATGGCCGTGCTGGTCGACGGCCGTGAGCAGCGCCCCGATACCTCATTCGCCGTGCGTGCCGGGCAGGTGCTGCGGTTTGGCTTCCCGACGGCGGGCGCCCGGGCGTACCTGGCAGTGGCCGGTGGCATCGATGTACCCGAAGTGCTGGGCAGCCGCTCCACTTACGCGTTGGGTGGCCTGGGCGGTTTTCAGGGGCGCAAGCTGATGGCCGGGGACGGCCTTGCGGTGGGCGTACCCAGCGGCAAGGGCCGCGTCAATGCCAGCCTGCCCATGGCCCTGCGCCAGGCGTTGGGGGGCGAGGTGGTGCTGCGGGTGGTGCCGGGGCTCTACTACCACCGGTTGACCGAGGCAGCGGCCCGCCGGTTTTTCACGGACGCCTGGACGGTAGGCTCCGAGGCTGACCGTATTGGCTACCGCTACAAAGGGGGCGGCGCTTTGGGCTTCGAGCCGCGGGAGCAGCCCTTCGGCGCAGGGTCTGACCCGTCCAACATCGTCGACAGCTGTTACCCCATCGGTTCGATCCAAGTGCCGGCAGGGCTGGAGCCCATCATTCTGCACCGCGATGCGGTGTCTGGCGGGGGCTATGCCATGATCGGCACGGTGATCAGTGCTGACCTGGACCTGGTGGGGCAGATGCAACCCAACCAACAGGCACGGTTTCTGGCTGTGACCATGGACCAGGCACTGGAAGCGCGCCGCGTGTACAAGAAACGTATCGGCTGCCTGGAGCGGTTGTTCGGTTGAGGCTGGCGGGCCGCGCTGCACTGCCTTGCCAGCCAGCCGGCTTTATGTGTTGAGTTAGCAGCGGGGCAATCTGTGGGAGCACCTGTCTTCCACAAGATCTCAAAGCTGGCGCAATCACTGTGGGAGCGGGTTTACCCGCGAACACCGGCGAAGCCGGTGCCAGTCACTGAGTCGGAGGCTTTGCGGCCAACACCTCACGCTTAATGGCGCTGATCGTTTTCCCGCCCTGGGCCGCCACTTCCTGAGCCTGCCCATCCCGCTGTTTACCTTGCCGCGCCAGGCCTTCGAGCTGGGGAATGAGCATGCCCTCCGGCAGATGCCGCCAGAACCGGCCTGGCATGTGCAAGCGCAGGGCATCCGGGTTGAGCCTGGCTGGGTTGAACGTGTGGCGATAATACGTACGCCACAGTTCGGCGCCTGGGTCTTCAGCATTGCGCGCCCACTGCTGCCATAGCGCAGGGCACTGCCTTTGATAATCGAACGCCTGGCCATCGAACCGAATGCCGTCCCGAGGTGTTGCGATCAACCAGCGCAAGCGCCCCAGCCGGTCTGCAAAATGCCCACTGGCGCTTTGCAGAATATCGTGTGCCGGCTCATGGAAGGCCACCAGGTCCAGTTGCAAAGGCCCCACCAATGATTCTGGCAGGGGTACGAAGCGCAGAAACGCATGCAGATGGTGCGCCTCGCGGCTTACCTGCTTGATACGCCGGTGCAGTTCACTGCCCAGGCGATCACCCGCCAGCATCGCGGTACGGTCGCCGTGGGCCACGCGCCACAGCACCTCGTACAGAAAATTCCAGCGTTGTTCCCCGTGATAACGGGAGGCCTGCTCCAGCTGGCCAAGCAAGGCAGCGGGGATGGATGCGCGGAACGGCCCTTGAACTTCAGGTAGCGCCACTGCCTCTGCCAGCAGATCAGCCACCGGGCCTTGGGACCAGGTGGCCTGTGAAGGATCGACGCCATGGCTCAACAGCATCCGCGCCTGCGAGCGCCAGGTGCTGAACAGGTTGTCGCAATCCAGCGCTATCACCCCCAGAGCCCCATTTGCACAGGTGCCTGCGGCTCACGAAGGCGGGCGCGCAACAGCCCGCTGCGCAATTCGGCCTGGGCTGGGCGGTAATCGCTGGTGACGATGAAGGGCCTGGCCTTGTCCAGCACACAGCGCAGCTGAATGAGGTCGTCGTAACGAATGCGCCGCTCTCGCCGCAGCGCCACCAAGCGTTGCACGCTGCGCAGGCCAATACCCGGGATGCGTGCCAGCAGGGCGGGTTCGGCACGGTTCACGTCCAACGGGAATACCTCCCGGTTAGCTAGGGCCCAAGCCAGCTTGGGGTCGATATCGAGGGCCAGGTTCCCGGCCTGGCCCAGCAGCTCCCCAGCCTTGTAACCATAACCGCGCAACAGGAAGTCAGCCTGGTACAGCCGATGCTCACGCAACAACGGCGGCGCCGCGAGCGGTACGCTGCCCGGGCTGTCGGGGATGGGGCTGAAGGCGGAATAGTACACACGCTTGAGCCCATAGCCTTGGTACAGCGATTCGGCATTGCGCAGCAAGGTGCTGTCATCGGTACTGTCTGCTCCCACGATAACCTGGGTGCTTTGACCGGCGGGCGTAAAGCGCGGTGCTTTCGGCTCGTTCGCCACCGCCTGCTGCCCCTGGTGGATCACCCCCATGGCCTGGCGAATGGTGTGCGCATGCTTTTCTGGCGCCAGGCGCTGGAGGCTTTCGTCCGTTGGCAGTTCGATATTCACACTCAGGCGGTCCGCCAGGCGGCCGGCTTCTTCAATCAGCAGTGGGTCGGCGTCGGGGATGGTCTTGAGGTGGATATAGCCGCGAAAGTTGTGTTCCTCGCGCAGCAGCCGCGCAACACGTATCAGCTGCTCCATGGTGTAGTCTGCGGAGCGAATGATGCCGGAACTCAGGAACAAGCCGCTGATGCAGTTGCGCCGGTAAAAATCCAGAGTAAGGCGTACCACCTCCTCGGGGCTGAAGCGTGCGCGGGGCACGTTGCTGGAGCGGCGGTTCACGCAGTATTGGCAGTCGTACAGGCAAAAATTGGTCAGCAATATTTTCAGCAGCGATACGCAGCGGCCGTCGGGCGTGTAGCTGTGGCAGATGCCCATGCCATTGGTTGCGCCAAGGCCGTCACCACCCCGCGAATTTCGCTTGGGCGCACCGCTGCTGGCGCAGGACGCATCGTATTTGGCGGCATCGGCAAGAATGCCGAGTTTGGCAATGAGTTGCATGGCGCTGACCCTTTATACTGACTATTCATACAGTATTTAGGGCCGGGGCGGATTGCAAGCGTCCTGACAGCCGCCTGTAAGAAATCCGACAAAATTGGTCAGAAACGGACGCTTTTCATCAAGAGCCGAATGCAGACACCCGTTCTCCACGCCCAATGCCGTAATACGTCAAGCCGGCGCTGGCCATGTGTTCGGGTTCGTACAGGTTGCGACCATCGAATACCACACGATCGGCCAGTTGCCCGGGTACTGTTTCAAGGTTGAGGACCCGATAGTCCTGCCACTCGGTGACGATCACCAACGCATCAGCGCCTGCTAACGCATGCTCCTTGCTGGCTGCCAAGGTGAGGTGGGGTTGAGCGCCGTACAACCGCTGGATCTCATCCATGGCCTGCGGGTCGTGTGCTTGTACACGGGCCCCTGCGGCCCACAGTGCCTCCAGCAGCACGCGGCTAGGTGCTTCGCGGATGTCATTGGTATTGGGTTTGAACGCCAGCCCCCATACCGCAAACACCTTGCCGCCAATACCTGCCGGATAATGTTGTTGAATCTTGGCAAAGAGCAGGCCTTTCTGCCGTTCATTCACCTGCTCAACAGCTTGCAGGATCTGCGGTTGCAAGCCTGCCTGCTCTGCACTGTGGCGCAAGGCCTGCAGGTCTTTCGGGAAACACGAACCGCCAAACCCGCAGCCCGCATAGATGAAATCGTAGCCGATACGCGAGTCAGAGCCTATGCCGCGCCGCACCATCTCGATGTCGGCACCCAGGTGCTCGGCCAGGCTGGCCATTTCGTTCATGAACGAAATTTTCGTGGCCAGCATGCAATTCGCCGCGTATTTGCTCATTTCGGCACTGCGTGCGTCCATCACCATCAGTTTTTCCCGGTTGCGGCTGAACGGCTGGTACAACTCGCGCAGCAGTGCAAGCGCGTTTGGCCCTGCACCGCCGATGATGATGCGCTCTGGGCGCATGCAGTCGTCTACCGCAGAGCCTTCCTTCAGGAACTCGGGGTTGCTTATCACCTGAAAGCGGCCGGCATCGCTCACGGCTTGCCCAATGCGCGCTTTGATGAGGTCTACCGTCCCGACCGGTACGGTGGATTTGTTGACGATCACCTTAGGCCCGACGGCGTGCTCGACGATGTTATCGACAACGCTGATTACCTGGGCCAAATCTGCGCTGCCGTCGGCCAGGGCAGGGGTGCCGACTGCAATGAACAGAACAGCAGCGTGGTGGGTAGCTTGGCCAGCATCGGCAGTAAACTGCAAGCGCCCGCATGCCAGGTTGTGCTGGAGCATGGCCGGCAGGCCTGGCTCGAACAGCGGGCAATTGCCTTGGGCGAGGGCTTGAACCCGGTCCGTATCCACATCCATGCACATTACCGTATGCCCAACCTGAGCAAGGCACACGGCCTGGGTAAGGCCAACGTATCCGGTACCGAACACCGACACTTTCATCTGACAGCCCCATGGCGAGAACACCGTCAGAACATGGCACAGCGTTGTTTACTTAATATGACCTGGGTGAGGCGGGTGCGAAGGGGCGCACTGATGGCGGCCAAAAGAAAGGGGCGCCTTATTGGCGCCCCCTGGGTGTTGCTCAGGCTTCAGCGTCCCATGGACGGTCGCCTTTTTCATCCTTGACGCGGGTTGGCAGGCCCATCACGTCAAGCGCCTTGAGGAACGGCTCTGCTGGTAGCTCTTCGACGTTGACCATGCGCTTGGCATCCCACTCCCCACGGGCCACCAGCAAGGCAGCGGCCACCGGCGGTACGCCTGCGGTGTAGGAAATGCCTTGGCTGTCGGTTTCGGCGTAGGCTTCTTCGTGGTCGGCCACGTTGTAGATGAAGACTTCCCGCGGCTGGCCATCCTTGGTGCCTTTGACCAGGTCACCGATGCAGGTCTTGCCGGTGTAGCCCGGGGCGAGCGAGGCCGGGTCTGGCAGCACGGCCTTGACCACCTTGAGCGGCACCACTTCGAGCCCTTCGGCGGTTTTGACGGGTTGCTCGCTGAGCAGGCCAAGGTTTTTCAGCACCGTGAACACATTGATGTAGTGCTCGCCGAAGCTCATCCAGAAACGCACGTTTGGCACGTCGAGGTTCTTCGAGATCGAGTGCACTTCGTCATGACCGGTCAGGTACAGGTTCTGCGAACCTACCACCGGCAGGTCGTCAGTGCGCTTGACTTCGAACATGGTGTTGCTGGTCCACTGGCTGTTCTGCCAGCTCCACACTTGCCCGGTGAACTCGCGGAAGTTGATTTCCGGGTCGAAGTTGGTGGCGAAGTACTTGCCATGCGAACCGGCATTGACGTCGAGAATGTCGATCGAGTCGATGCGGTCGAAGTATTGCTGCTGCGCCAGCTTGGCGTAGCTGTTCACCACACCCGGGTCGAAACCGACGCCGAGAATGGCTGTAATGTTCTTGGCCTGGCACTCTTCGAGGTGTTTCCACTCGTAGTTGCCGTACCACGGCGGGGTTTCGCAGATCTTGCCCGGCTCTTCGTGGATGGCGGTGTCCAGATAGGCCACACCCGTATCGATACAGGCACGCAGCACCGACATGTTGAGGAAGGCTGAGCCTACGTTGATCACGATCTGCGATTCGGTCTCGCGGATCAGGGCCTTGGTGGCCTCGACATCGAGGGCATTGAGCGAGAAGGCCTGGATGTCGGCGGGTACCTTGAGGCTACCCTTGGCCTTGACGCTGTCGATGATGGCCTGGCATTTGGAGATGTTCCGTGACGCGATGGCAATACGACCCAGTTCGTCGTTATGCTGCGCGCACTTGTGGGCCACCACCTTGGCGACACCTCCTGCACCAATGATAAGAACGTTCTTCTTCAATTTACCTGTTGCTCCTTACTCGCTGTGCCCGTCTTACGACAGGCTGGAAACGTAATCTTCAAAACCGAACTCGCGTACGACCTCGACGCTGCCGTCGAGTTGTTTGACCGCGATGGATGGCATTTTCAGGCCGTTGAACCAGTTCTTCTTGACCATGGTGTAGCCCGCCGCGTCGACGAACGACAGACGGTCGCCGATGGCCAATGGGCGGTCGAACTGGTACTCGCCAAAGATATCGCCGGCCAGGCATGACTTGCCGCAAACCATGTAGGTGTGCTCGCCGTCGTTGGGCGCCATCTTGGCATTGAGGCGGTAGATCAGCAGGTCGAGCATGTGTGCTTCGATCGAGCTGTCGACCACGGCGAGGTGCTTGCCGTTGTACAAGGTGTCGAGCACAGTCACTTCCAGCGAGGCGCTCTGGGTGATCGCGGCCTCACCCGGCTCCAGGTAGACCTGTACACCGTAGGTTTCCGAGAACGCTTTCAGGCGTGCGCAAAACGCGTCCAGTGCATAGCCTTCACCGGTGAAGTGCACGCCGCCGCCCAGGCTCACCCACTGCACTTTGTGCAACAGGTGGCCGAAGCGTTGTTCGATGTGCGACAGCATCTTGTCGAACAGGCTGAAGTCGCCGTTCTCGCAGTTGTTGTGGAACATGAAGCCGGAGACCTGCTCGATCACCTGCTCGATCTTCGCCGGGTCCCATTCGCCCAGGCGGCTGAACGGGCGAGCCGGGTCGGCCAGCGCGTAGTCGGAACTGCTCACCTGCGGGTTCACGCGAAGCCCGCGCACCTTGCCTTCGGACTGAGCAGCAAAACGCTGCAGCTGGCCGATGGAGTTGAAGATGATCTTGTCGCAGTTCTCCAGCATTTCCTCTACTTCGTCGTCTGCCCACGCCACGCTGTAGGCGTGTGTTTCGCCGGCGAACTTCTGGCGCCCGAGCTTGAGCTCGTAAAGCGACGAAGAGGTGGTGCCGTCCATGTACTGTTGCATCAGGTCGAACACCGACCAGGTCGCAAAGCACTTGAGGGCCAGCAGCGCCTTGGCACCGGAGTGTTCGCGCACGTAGGCGATCTTCTCCATGTTGCCGAGCAGCTTGGTTTTGTCGATGAGGTAGTACGGCGTTTTGATCATTTAGAGGCCCCCGGCCAGGCCGGCCAAAAAAAGGACACGCATTGTGCCTTCACTTGCTGCAGACCGAAAGGGTGCAATCGCATTTCGTCCGGGTATGGCCAGTGCGAAGGAATTTTTTGGCTGACAGCGGGCTCAGTAAAACAACTGGATATGACGATCTCAATCGTCCCAAGCCTGCAGTCAGGAGAAACCGATGAGTCACGTATACAAGGCAGGTGACAAGGTGCAGTGGAATTCTGAAGCCGGCACCATCCACGGTACCGTGGTCAAAGTGCATACCCAGGATGTGGAGTTCTGCGGGCTCCAGCGCCACTGCTCCAAGGACGAGCCGCAATACGAGGTCAAGAGTGACAAGACCGGGCACCTGGCCATGCACAAGGAACAGGCGCTAAAGAAGGGGTGAAACACAGGTTACTGCGTTGCTGCTCAGTTGCCCGTGCTTGCCACGGGCTTTTTTATCACTGAGGCCGGGTTGAAGCAGCCCAGGCCTGTATCTGCGCCAGCGTGGCTGTGGCGCCGCCGCATACCACTATCAGTACAGTGCGATACGCGGCCAGCGCCTGGGTGCTGTAGGCGAGCGCCAGGGCGGCACCGCAGGCCGGCTCCACCAGCAGGCGATGGTCGTGCAAGAACTGTTGGCAGGCTTGCACGGCTTGGTGGTCGCTGACCAACTGGCTGACAACGGGATGCTGCCGGGTGCTGGCCAGCGCCTGATCGGCCACCCGCTTCGCGCCCAGGCTCGTGGCGATAGAGGTGAGCTGCTGTAACTCCACGGAGTGGCCGGCGCGCATGGCGGCATGCAGCGACGCCGCGCCTTCGGTTTCTACGGCCACTACAGGCACATCCACCCACCCATTGCGCTGCAGCCCCTCGACCACCCCGCTCAACAGCCCGCCGCCGCCCACCGAAAGCACCACGGCATCAGGTTTCAAGCCGGTTTGCGCCACCTCATCCACCAGGCTGGCATGGCCGGCCCACAGCAAGGGGTCATCGAACGGGTGAATGAAAGCCGCATCGGCGCTTACCAACGTTTGCGCCAAGGCATTGGCCTCGTGCCAGGCGCTGCCGTGGACGATCACCTCGGCGTCTTCCTGGCGCAGCAGTTCCCTCGCCCGCGCGGTGGTGGTCTCTGGCACCACCACGGTCACCGGCACGCCCAGCTTGCGCCCCGCAAAAGCCACCGCCAGGCCTGCATTGCCCCCAGACGATGACACGAAGCGACGGGCCCCCCGGGCGTGGTGCACTTCGCAGGCATGGCCCACGCCGCGCAGCTTGAACGAGCCGCTGGGTTGCAGGGCGTCGAGTTTCAGCCACACGTTGCTGCCGCAGGCCTGGGACAACGGGCGCGATTCGATCAAAGGGGTCGGGATGTGCAAGGTCACTGGCTGGCTCCGCGCAGTTGTTCGAGGTAGTTGTAGATGGTGTAGCGGGTCACACCCAGGGCGGCGGCGGCTTTTTCCACGCCGCCTTTGACGATGAACAGCCCGCGCTCCTGCATCACCCGCACGGCGTCGACCTTGGCTTGTTTGGTCATGCGGCCTTGGCCGCTGCGCTGCAGTGCGGCCTGCATTATGTCGGCCATCAACACCTCGATGTCCGCGGCCTCCTGAGTGACGGGCACCGCGCCCAGTGGCTGGAACTGCTGCAGAAACGCCATGGCGGCGTCCAGGCCGGTGACGTCGGTGTTGATGCACAGGCTGGCAAATGCCTGGCCATTGCTGTCACGAAAAATGGCTGTCGCGCTTCGCAGGCTTCGACCCTTCAGTTGCGTCGGGTAGTCCGGCAGCACGATGGGCTCACTGCCGCGCTGGTCGGCCGTAGCCTGCATCAGCGCCTTGAAACCCTGGTCCTGCTCGGGGGCTGCCAGGATAGGGCTGCCGATGCGACGGCCAGACAAGTGACCGTTGACGATTGCAATGACGGATTGCTCCGGTTGCTCGAGGTCATGCAGGAGAATTTCCATGTTCCGGGCAGCGACGCTCCCCATGGCCTGCAAGGCGGCCTTGAGCACGGTCAGGGTGATGCGGCGTTCGTCTTCAGGTGCGAGGGGCATTGGTTTCACGCAGGTCAACAATCTGTGCATATTTACACAAAATGTTGACCTGCGCGATAGCCGTTTGGGTAACGGTTGCCAGAGGCTCAGCCAAGCGGGGGCGTGCGAGGCGGAATCATGCGGCGGAGCCCGGTAGCTTCGAACGCAGCGCCGTAGGTCAACAGCGCATTGTCGCTGTAGGCGCGCCCGGCGAACGTCAGGCCCACGGGCATACCTATATCAGCCATCACGCCCATTGGCACGGTCACGGTGGGGATGCCCAGGTGACGGATAGCCAGGTTGCCGTTGGCGACCCAGACGCCGTTGCTCCAGGCGACGTCCGCTGACGCCAGGTTAACGTCGGCATCCGCCGGGCCCACGTCTGCCACGGTTGGGAACAGGACCGCATCCAGGCCAAGATTGTCCATCCAGTCTTCAAGGTCCAGCTTGCGGGTTTTCTCCAGGCCCCGCAGGCCGTCTGGCAAGGTGTCGATCTGGTCCCAGGTTTTAAGGCCGCGCTCGGCCATGACGACGTATTGGTCCATGCCCGCCGCCAGGTCATCCTCACGGTTGGGCAGGGTGCCCGGGTCGTGCGGGAAGATCTGCGGGCCATCTACGTCGGCCAGGCGATTCAGTGCGGGGTCGTCGTTGGCGCGCAGGAAATCATCGAACGCCCACCCCGACAGTTCCCACAGTTCGTCGTGCAAGAATGCCTGGCTGACGATGCCCCGGTTGTACACGGTGGGTGCCCCTGGCCGATCGCCCTCGCAATTGGACACCAGCGGGAAATCCACCTCGACCACCTCGGCACCCGCAGCCTCCAGGGCTTTGCGGGCTTGCTGCCACAGCGCGATGACGCTGGCGCGGGTGTGGATGCGTTGGCCGGTCGGGCCGCCAATGCCGGGCTTCTCCGAGGTGCCTGCCTGTTCATCGGCATTGATGTACATGCGCGGTACACCAAAGCGCTTGCCCTTGAGTGCATCGGCCTTGGCGGCCAGCGCCGGGTACGAGGCTGGGCGCACCTCGGATGGGGCCGGAATGGGCACCCAAGGTTGTAGGCGCCACAGGTCGCCACGACGGTCGGCGTCGTCGGCTACCACTACGTCAAGGATTTCCAGCAAGTCGGCCATTGTCCGTGCGTAAGGCACCACCACATCCATGGTCGGGGTGAGCGGCCAGTTGCCCCGCACCGAGATGACGCCTCGCGAAGGGGTATAAGCGCACAGTCCGTTGTTGGACGCAGGCCCTCGGCCGCTGGACCAGGTTTCTTCGGCCAGCCCGAAGGCGCTGAAACTGGCTGCAGTAGCAGTACCGGCACCGTTCGACGAGCCCGATGCAAACGGGGCGGTCAGGTAGTCGGCATTGTACGGGCTCTCGGCCCGGCCGTAGACGCCACGCTGCATTCCGCCGTTGGCCATGGGCGGCATGTTGGTCTTGCCCAGGCAAATGGCGCCGGCAGCGCGCAGGCGCTCGATGGTAAAGGCGTCGCGTTGTGCTACCAGGTGCTTGAAGGCCGGGCTGCCAGACGCCGCCGTCAGGCCTTTTACCAAATAGCTGTCTTTGGCGGTGTATGGGATGCCGTCGAGCGGGCCAAGCAGCTTGCCCTGCGCACGCCGGGCGTCCGAGGCCTCCGCCTCCGCCAGGGCCTGCGGGTTGCGCACTACCACGGCGTTGAGGGCAGTGGCGGTGTCTGCGCCATCGTATGCCTCGATACGCGCCAGGTAGGCCTTGACCAATTCGACTGCTGTCGTGCGGCCCGCTTCGAGCGCCTCGCGCAGTGCGGCAATGGAAACCTCGGTTACCTCGATCATGCGTTCACCAAAAATGCGGGTTGGGGCTAGTGCGGGGAGTGTACAAGAAGGGGTTCACGGGCGCAGGTTTGCGCAGGGGCAAATGGGTGCGTGCAGGGGGGCATTGTTGTTGGGGCCTCGGTTGAGGGCGGTATTGGGCATTGATGTCCCCGCCGGTAGCGGCAGAAGGTGATTCAATCTTCAATTTTGATGCCGTTGACACGGATGACAGGTTTGCGTTTTTTAGCGAAGCCGCAGAGTACATCGTTGTCATGGGGGAATGAGGCGTAGGGGACGTTGTATTGGAGCCAAGCTTCCGAACTGCAAGATACAGCACATAAAAAATGCACAGTCAGTCTTAAGGGTATAATTATCGGCGCCCAGAGCCAGTCACGTGGTTCGCGCAACTCAGCTTTAAAGTCTGCCAGCCATTGTCGAAACGGCATAAGTGCCGATGATTGTCTGCTTGACAGCGCAGGTGATGGGGCGGGGGCAGGTAAACCTTCAAGACCATTCGACATATAACGGTTGATATACTGCCAGAGCTCAATGGCCGATCGTTTCCCCTCAAATCCGCCGCTGTTTCCGCAGGCCAGGCACACCTCTGACGGTGGAACTGTCGAGTAATCGACCCCCACCAGATAGAGAGGATGCCGCGACGTGTAGCTGTACGGCGTCACAACGGGGATTAGGCCTGCAATGGCTTCGATGTTTTCCCAGTCGAGTACTAGCAATCCACTTTTACGTTTGGGGTGGGTGTAATAAATTTTTCGGGTAATACGGTTGATACGTATAAATGTGCCACGACAGCGGTGCGCTCCGCTAGCTAAGTAGAAAGCCAGTGCGAAACATGGCAGGGCTGGACTCCAAGCTATGATTGCGAACAAAATTTCCCAATCGTTCCAGAACACCGCAGAGTAGCTCATTGACATGAGCATGGAAATGACTATCGAAACCCCCATGAAGCCAGCAGTGTGCGCGTTCGTCAGGTTTCCGTAGGTGTCGAGCTCAATGCACGTCTCATTGGCTCGTCTAATGCCGTCAGGTTGTGCTCCCGAAGAGAGATCTATTGTCTTATCAAGCGTCGTTCCGCCGAATCGAAAACGAGCGGGGAGCCGTTTTATTTTCATGTTCATTTAGGTGCTTCGACGACGTTTAACAGGGCTAGGTTAGGCGGGACTGATGCCACAGAGTCTAACTTCAATTGAAGAGGGGTGGGCGCCTCGGGTTGACTTAACCTGAGATTAGGATGCTTTAAGTCTGGAATTAACAAATACTCGAAAAAAGCCTCGGCGGATTGATGCAATTGCACACTCCATCCGGATAAGGTGCCTTCATGATAAATAGGTGTCACAAGACATTCTCGTTCGTGATCGAAAGCGCTGGTCAGATTGTTGTGTATTCGAGGGCCTGCGACCTGTGTGAGAGGCTGTTTATTTCTCATGAAAGTTAATCGCGCCTGGAAAAAGTATTCAGATTCTTTTTTCACGAAAGGCAACTGGTAAAGGATACGTAGCGTACCTATCCTAAAGCCTGCCTTGTGCTCCCAAAATACTGACAGGCGTGGCTGATAATATAACCTTTGAACTACTTCAATTTCTTGTCTGTAGGTGTAAGTTTTGTAGTTTATTCCCCAGTTGCTATGCTTCAGCCAGGTGTCAATCGGACCATGTTTCGTAGCATCTACGCCAGCCATGAAAGCTATTCCCACCCCTAGCGCGATTAGGGCTAACACGGACCAGCCCAGCGATGTCAGTCCAAGCACGGCGACTTTTGTACCTAATGCCATACTGGCGGCGGCAGCGGATCCGCCGGCCCACGTCGCAAGCGCAATCACTCCACCTGACAAAGCTGACCCCAAGTACATCACCGCCTGGTCCGAGTTGCTCTCCCGAAGCGCGTATATGCTTCGTGCTGCGTCAGTAATAGAAACTAGTCCGGCTCCGACAGCGCCCAGCATTGCAGTCCCGGACCGGCTTGAAATCAGTCGCATTCCTTTCGGTAAAAGGCTTTTTTTGTCCGCCACGCTTCTAAGTGATGTCATGGCGGCTGCAAACTCAATGCTGGCTCCTGCGAGGGTAAGGGTTGCTCCTGCTAAATCTCCGTATGCAAGTAATGGTGCTTTATTATTTTTTAGCCCTCTGATACCGCTTGCGAACCCGATTATTGCCAAATATCCTCCCAGCCCTGATAGCGCCGGCCCCAAGGCAGACCTCAGAGCTGAGCACGCATTTATGAATATATTACTAGTGGAGTGATTTTGATGTATCAATGATCTTACATCCTGGCCTGGTACTTCTTTGTAGGTGGTGTCACCCACCTTGATCCACTCATATACCTTCACCCGAGCCGTAAAATCGACCCGGCCCACCTTCGGCTCAGGCAGATCCCATGTTTTCAGGTACTCACTCCCCGGCGCCTGGTTCAGCTGAAACTCCCGAGCCTGCTTCACCATTTCTGCAAGGCTGATCTCATGCAGCACGATGGTTGCGCTGAAGCGGACCTCAACTACGTGCCGCAGGCGCCGAACCAGCACATCTGCCGGGTGGCTGGCAGGCAGCGCCTGCAGCAGACCGATCAGGGCGTTGGTGGCAGGGGTTGCTGCATAGTCGTCCACGTACTGATCCAGTACCGTCAGCGTGTCCTTGACGATCTCGCCGCCTTTGTCTCTGATTCTGTCCGCCAGCAGTTGGCTCCCATTGCTGATGGCAAGCCAGAAAGGGCTGGTGTCGGGCGGCATCATCACTGCGTCGTTGAGTTGCTGCTGGCCTTCGCCCGAGTGAACCAGGCCACCTAGGATGTCGAACACCACGGCTTCATATGCGTCAGCTACCGCTTTGACGTTTAGGTCGAAGGTGCTCAACGCCAGGCTTAATAGCTGACCTGGCTGGAGGGTCCGAACCCAGGCGATGATGTCCATCACCTGTTTTCGGATGGTGGTGTCGTATTCAGCCAACTCCTTGGCGTACCACGTGGGAAAGCGCATTGCGCCGTTGTAGTCCAACAGCTTGCGCTGGCGATTCAGCGCGCCGGCGATATCAGGGTTGGTGCTCGCTGTTTGTTCTGCGCTATGGAAGTAACCGGCAATGAACTTGGCACTTTGCAGGCGATGGGCGTGCTGGCCGGCGAAGCGGGTTTTCCGCTCAACGCTTAGTGTTACCAGGTGGTGCAATTCGCTGACCACGCCGACCGGATCGTGCAGCGCCACCCCCAGTGGGCTGACCCCCGGGCGCGGCCCCAGGTTGCGTACCAGGTTGCGCAGCGACTGGCCGTACCGGGCAGCAAAATCCGGCCGGACTGAGGCGCCGGAAAACGTCGTGAATATGCCGGTTGTACCGATGTTCTGCAGTTCAGGCAGTACATTGCCTGCGTAAGCAGAATCGAATACGTGTGGTTGCTGAGGCGGCTCGGCGGGCTTGACTTGTGTTGTCAGCTGGCTGCGCAGTCCGCCCTGGTCTTGCTCGATCTGCCACAGAGTGGCATGGCTGAGCAGTGTTTCACTGACCAGCAGGTAGACCGTATCGGCAATGTGGGTTTCTGGCGCAAGTACGGTATGCGAGGCGCGTGACTCATCGGGGCGTGCACAGCTGCCTGGGATGTCGCTGTTGTAGTCGTAGACTGTCCACCACAGGTGCGCAAAGCGGAAGTCTTCCGTCACCCGATAATGGCGTGTCTTCATACGCCCGTGCTGAAAATAGAACAGGTAGACATAGCTACCGGGGCGCAGCAGCCTCAGGCCGTATGGCTTTGCCGAATGCAGGCGCGGATAGTGGTCCACGCTCAATGTCTGGAAAACCTCCCTGTCCAGGGGTTGATCGACAACTCCGTAGCGAACGGGGTACAAGGGAATCCCCCGCTCGCAGGGAGGTGGTGCAATCGCCTGGCCTACCCGGGGGGCGCTCGGGTGGGGTGGTTGTAGCGCGAGAACAGGGTGGTGGGCCATCAAGCCGTTTCCTTGATCCGTGGGGTGGAGATTTCTCGCAGCCGCCCGAGGATCTCGACTCCCCGCTGGCGCCCTTGTCGTTCAGTGTCACGCAACAGGCCTTGGATCTTTCGATCCTCGATGAAAGGTTCAACGGGGTAGAAGAGGCGCAGTTGCAGGTAGTACATGCGCTCATCTTCAAACTCAAACCTGAAGTACCTGCCTTCTTCGTCAAGCGTGGCGAGGTACTCGCGCATCTCATCGGCCGTACGATCGCCGGCAATCTTCTGCAGGTATCCACTCAGCAGGTACTCGGCGCGGCGCATGAACAAGGCGTGCGAGGCGCTGTTGAGGGCTGCCTCCTCTGTGCTGGTCAATGCCACCGGGGGTGGGGGAGAAAGGCCCGGTGCAGTCGCCTGCGCAATGCTCTGTTGCAGCCAGGTGTGCGCAGCCAAGCCACCGTGCCAGATCATCTGGCGGATCGGGCTGAACAGTCGCTGCAACGTGGTTTGCGGCAAGGCCTCGCACAGCTCTTCGAGCTTGCGCAGGTTTTGCCAGCGGAACATGAGCGTATTGCCGTCTGCCGAACGCAGGTGCTTCACGTGCTGAAGTTGTTGCAACAGGGGGGTGTGATGATCTGGCCCCAGCAGCAGCAAACCAGTCTGGTCCGGCCCCCAACAGGCAATAAATTGCTCGAAGAGTGCGCAGTTGAGGCGCGCCAACAAAGGGCCTGCCTGGTAACCGCGGCCTGAGTACTCGTGCTGGGTACCTCGCCACACCCAATGGTGCCCGCCAGGTGGGGACAGCGAACGGATGGTATCCGCCAGTGCTGGGATATCGTTACCGTTCAACAGCAACCATGCAGTGTCAGCTTCCGACAGAGGCCAATTGGGTTGTGGTACTACTTTTACGTGCTGCCTTGGCCAGCCCGCTTTTACATACGCTTCGTCCATCATGCGCCCACCTTGCGGCAAGGGCAGGGGGTGCGGGTGCAACTGCCATCACTGCGCATACCGCATGCGAGGTCCAGGTCGGCACCTGGAGCAGGCGTACCTGATGCAGGGTGAACGCTGCCATCACCTTTGGGCAACGTGTCAATCGGGGCTTCGATGTGCAGCGCGACCCCTTTGAGCGTGATACCGCTGTCGTTGATGAGGAGGGTGCCCCCCGCGCTTTCCAGCAGGATCTCGTCTTGCATCCTTACCAGAAGACGCCTGGCATCCTGCTGAATGTCCTGCCCCGCAACCAAGTGCACAGACCCCTGCACGGTGGTCTGCTGATGACCGCCTACCTGATGCAGATGATTCACAGCAGTACGGTCGTGGCGATTATTGCCAACTTCCAGCATGTGGTCCTTACCAACCCTAATCACCCGATTGCGTTTGCCGTCGATAAAGGCATCTCGGCCAATGGTTACCCGCTCGTCGTTGCCCACCGACTCACTGCGGTCGTTGCCGATGACGATGGACTCATCATGTTCAACCTGTTCCTCACGGTTATTACCTATGCGGGTTGTCTCGTCGTGCTTGACGATATTGTTCTGATCCCGCTGAGCATGGATGAACACTTCTTCCTGACCCAGCTCATCCTCGAACCGCATTTCGTTAAAGCCGTCACCCTTGTGCGTCTGGCTTTTGATGGTCATGCGGGTTTTGTGCTTGGGCAGGTCATAGGGCGGCAGTTGGTTGCCGCAGTAGGTACGCCCGGTGATCAGGGGTTGGTCCGGGTCGGCATTGACGTACTGCACCACCACATCCTGGCCAATACGTGGAATGGCCATCGAGCCCCAACTCCCCCCGGCCCAGCCTTGGGACACACGTATCCAGCAGGAGCTGAACTCGTTGTCCTCGCTCTCGCGGTCCCATGGAAAGCTGACTTTCACGCGGCCCCATTCGTCGCAATAGATTTCTTCGCCTTTGGGGCCTACTACTGTCGCCATGTGCGGGCCGTCAATGCGCGGTTTGGGCAAGGGCGCCGGCCGCCATTCGCTTCTGCCGGGTACCAGCACGGCCTGCTGTTCGTAACAGGTGCCTTGTTGAGCCCCGGCCGCTTCGTCCTCCAGGCTGGTCAGTTGTGCCCCTTCATGATGAATGCGGGTGACCCGCCAGTGCATGTTCAGGTTCTCTCGCGGATGCTCGGTCAGGGTAAAGCTCAAGCCTGGCTGGATCCGTACATCGTCACCCGCCACTTCAGCGATACGGGCGTCATGGCGTAATGCAGTGATCCGGGTTGCGGTAAACGGTTTGCCGACTGCATCGCGCTTGTAGCGGCCCGGGTAGTCGAAGCGTTCGTACTGAGTGGATTGGTGCTTCAGGTCGGTGCCGTATTCAAGGTGCTCCTGGCGGTAGGCAGGGTGGGTGAACGTGTAGTCTCGCTGCACCTGGCGGGCGGGGCGTACCTGCTCGCTGTAACGAAGATGGTGCAGGCAGGGGCTGGCTTGATCGCCACCGCTGTTGCTGTGGTACAAAACCTCGTAGGGTTTTTTATCCGACGGCTCCTGGTAGCGTGTATCAGCTTCATCAGTTTTGAGTACACCCTGACTGATAAGACCGAAGGCCAGCACCCTGTCGCTGATCAGCAGCTTATGGGTTGTAGCCGTGTGTTCGAAGCGATAAACGAAGCCTTCTTCGGCGGCGAGGCGGGCGATGAAGTCCAGGTCGGTTTCACCCGCCTGGACGCAGAACTCCCGCGCCAGATGCTGGTCGACGGACTTGAACTCGTAAGCCGTAATGCCCTGGCGGCTGAGCATGATCTCGATGATCTGCGGCACAGTTTTTTGCTGGAATATCCGCCAGTTGGACCGCAGCGCAGCACGGGCCAGGGTAGGCTCCACCAATGCGCGGTACCGGGTACGGTAGAAACCCGTCTCACTCTGGCTGAAGCTGCTGACCAAGCCATGCACATGACGCAGTGCCCGTTCCCCTTGCCACAGGGTAAACAGCACCGGCTTGTCGAGCAATTGCCCGAAATCCACATCATCTTCGAAGCTGACCAGTTCGAGTTTCAGTTGAAAGGGGGTGCTGATAGCCTCGTCCAACTCAAATGAAACCACCTCGAACTCACTACGCCCTTGCAGCGCTTGAAAGCTGTAACTCAAATCACTGTGCTTTGGCATGGCCACTCCAAGGGTATTAGTTTTAAAGAGCCCGATGAATCTTATATTGAGCTCTACGGATAACCGGAGAATGTTTGTAGGAAGCTTCTGATATTGCGCGACGTTAGGAATTTTTTGTAGGAAGTTAGTGTAGGAACTTTCCTGATATAAAAATCAACCCGCCTGTTCGCGTCATGTGCTTTTAACGATGCACTTTTCGTAGCGCTTATGGCGAGCGATAAAATGTAAATCAATATTTTCTTGAATAAGGGTTTCTGGCGTACTAGTGTTAGGCAGCAAGGCGCGGCGACAGATGGCGCGTGCAGGGTAGGGAGGATCTTGAGAGTGCTACAGGTGGATTTTATTACATGCATGCCATTGACTACTCAACGGCGAACACTTGTTCAAATTGAGCAAAGGCCTGTCAGAGTTTATTCATGACTTTTATTAGCCAGCTCTTGAGTAGAACGTTGTCGATCTCAAAGTGGCAGCGCTCTATCGAGCGCTGACCATCCTGTCGACCTAGGATATTACATCAGTCCAGATCGCTGGCCGAATGGCGTTCAGCAACCTGGCTGCCTTCATCACCCCAAGTACGGTTTACCCGTGTACCACGTTGTACTGCCGGCCGCTCGGCAATCTCCCTGGCCCAGCGCAATACGTGGGGGTATTCGTCTACCGCCAGAAACTCCGCCGCGTTGTACACGGTGCCCAGTACCAACTGCCCATACCAGGACCACACGGCAATGTCGGCGATGCTGTACTGCTCGCTGCCCAGGTAGCGGCTTTCGCCCAGGCGGCGATTCAATACATCCAGTTGGCGTTTGGCCTCCATGGTAAAGCGGTTGATGGCATATTCGATTTTTTCCGGGGCGTACACGTAGAAGTGGCCAAAGCCGCCACCCAGGTAGGGCGCTGCGCCCATCTGCCAGAACAGCCAATTGAGGGTTTCGGTACGCTCTGCCGGTGCCTGTGGCAGCAGTGCGCCAAATTTTTCGGCCAGGTACAGCAAAATTGACCCTGACTCAAACACCCGCACCGGGGGCTCAACGCTTTGGTCGAGCAAGGCGGGGATCTTGGAGTTAGGGTTGACCTGTACGAAACCGCTCGAGAACTGATCGCCCTCACCAATGCGGATCAACCAGGCGTCGTACTCGGCACCTTCGTGGCCAAGGGCAAGTAACTCTTCCAGCGCAATCGTGACCTTCACCCCGTTGGGGGTAGCGAGCGAGTAAAGCTGCAGCGGTTGCTTGCCGACAGGCAGTTCCTTTTCGTGGGTGGGGCCTGCAACCGGGCGGTTGATGCTGGCGAACTGGCCGCCGGATGCTGCTTCGTTGCGCCAGACCTTGGGCGGTACATAGGCGTGTTTGCTCATGGGCGACTCTCCTTCAAGGGCGCGTGACGATAACTTCAGGTTGACCTGCATGTATGCCACGGGTTCGATGGCCGGCACAAATGCAACCTGCCGCTGCAACCTTGTACCGTCATTTTTTCATCGAGTTTTCACCTGCAGCAGGCCACGGCAGGGCTATGCTGGAGCAGGTAAGGCGCACGTGGAGCTGGCGGCCGATGACTCTCACTCGCTGCTTGATGGCACTGGCATTGCTCGGTGGGCTTCTGGCCCGTGCCGAGGCTAGCCCTTGGGTAGCCGGGTTGCACCACATGACACTCGCTGACCCTGTGGATGCTCGCCCTATGCAGGCCTTGGCTTTCTACCCCGCGACGGGTCAGGCGCACGCAAGTCGCCTGGATGGCTACCCGCTGGACGTTGCAGACGAAGCACCGGTTGCCTTGGGTCGGTTTCCACTGTTGGTACTTTCCCACGGCAACACCGGCAGCCCATTGGCCCTGCATTACCTGGCCACGTCGCTGGCACGGCAGGGTTTCGTCGTGGTTGCGGTCGTGCACCCTGGCGACAACGCGCGCGACCATAGCCGTTTGGGCACGCTGAGCAATCTGTACGGCCGGCCTCTGCAAATCAGCGCCGCGATCACCGCTGCGCGTGATGATGCCTTGCTGGGGCCGTATTTGAATGAAGGGAAGGTAGGCGTGATCGGCTACTCGGCCGGGGGTGAGACCGCGTTGATACTGTCGGGCGCTCGCCCCGATCTGGACCGCCTTCGGCAGTACTGCCTGGAACGCCCCAACGATGCCGATGCGTGCAAAACCCATGGGGTATTGATTGCTGACCGAAGCGAATTGACCCCACAAGCCGATGGGCGGGTGGGGGCGGTGATGCTCATGGCACCGCTCAGCCTGCTGTTTGGCCGCCATGCCCTGGCCGATGTGCACGTGCCCGCATTGATCTACAGTGGTGACAGCGATCAGCTAGTGGCTGTAGACCGCAACGCAGAAGCCTTGGCCCGCAAGCTGCCGGAATCCCCTGACTATCGACTGCTGGCAGGCGCCGGGCATTTCGTGTTCATGGCCCACTGCGATGCAGACCAGTCTGCCCGCATGCCGGCGCTGTGCAAGGATGCCGACGGGGTAGACCGTCGGCATATCCACCATTCGCTGCAACGTGACACGGCCGTGTTCTTTGGCCAGGCGCTGGGCGTGCCGGAGCCCGCCGAGCGCTCAGCCGCAGTGCATCAACCCAGTACGCCCTGACTGCGCAGGTAATCGTCGTAGGTACCGCTGAAATCCACCACGCCGTCGGCAGACAATTCGATGATGCGGGTAGCCAGGGAGGACACGAACTCCCGGTCGTGGCTGACGAACAGCAGGGTGCCCGGGTAGTTTTCCAGCGCCAGGTTCAGTGCCTCGATCGATTCCATGTCCAGGTGGTTGGTCGGCTCGTCCATCACCAGCACGTTCGGTTTCTGCAAGATCAGCTTGCCGAACAGCATGCGGCCCTGCTCACCCCCGGAGATGACCTTGACCGATTTCAGGATTTCATCGTTCGAGAACAGCATGCGGCCCAAGGTGCCCCGGATGACCTGCTCGCCGGATGTCCACTGGCCCATCCAGTCGAACAGGCTCATGTCCTCTTCGAAGTCGTGGGCGTGGTCCTGGGCGTAGTAGCCAACCTCGGCGCTGTCGGTCCACTTCACTTCGCCTTTGTCTGGCGTCATTTCACCGACCAGTGTACGCAGCAGGGTGGTCTTGCCAATGCCGTTGGGGCCGATGATGGCAACACGCTCGCCGGCTTCGATGGTGAAGCCCAGGTCCTTGAACAGCACCTTGTCATCGAATGCCTTGCCCATCTTCTCGACGGTCACGGCCTGGCGGTGCAGCTTTTTGGTCTGCTCGAAACGAATGAACGGGCTGACACGGCTGGACGGCTTGACCTCGGCCAGCTGGATCTTGTCGATCTGCTTGGCACGCGAGGTGGCCTGCTTGGCCTTGGAGGCGTTGGCAGAGAAGCGGCTGACGAAGGTCTGCAGTTCGGCAATCTGGGCTTTTTTCTTGGCGTTGTCCGACAGCAACTGCTCGCGCGCCTGGGTGGCTGCGGTCATGTATTCGTCGTAGTTGCCCGGGAACAGGCGCAACTCGCCGTAGTCCAGGTCAGCCATGTGGGTGCACACGCTGTTCAGGAAGTGACGGTCGTGGGAAATGATCACCATGGTGCTATTGCGCGCGGTGAGCACGGTTTCAAGCCAGCGGATGGTGTTGATGTCCAGGTGGTTGGTCGGCTCGTCGAGCAGCAACACGTCCGGGTCCGAGAACAGTGCCTGCGCCAGCAGCACGCGCAGCTTCCAGCCAGGTGCCACTTCGCTCATGGGGCCGAAATGCTGCTCCAGGGGGATGCCCAGGCCCAGCAGCAGTTCACCGGCGCGGGATTCGGCGGTGTAGCCGTCCATTTCGGCAAACTCGGTTTCCAGCTCCGCGACGGCCATGCCGTCCTCTTCGGACATTTCTGGCAATGAGTAGATGCGGTCGCGTTCGGCTTTCACTTTCCACAGTTGGCTGTGGCCCATGATGACCGTGTCGATCACGGTAAATTCTTCGTAGGCGAACTGGTCCTGGCGCAGCTTGCCCAGGCGCGTGTTCGGCTCAAGCATGACCTGCCCACCGGAAGGCTCCAGGTCGCCACCGAGGATCTTCATGAAGGTCGACTTGCCACAACCGTTGGCGCCAATCAGGCCATAGCGGTTGCCATTGTTGAATTTTACCGAAACGTTTTCGAACAGCGGCTTGGAGCCGAACTGCATGGTGATGTTAGCTGTGGAGATCAAGTGCTTGTCCTGCGGGGGTTCCAGAGGTGTATTTAGGCCCTCTCGTCATGTCAGGCCAATTCAGGGCCAATTCGACGAGTGGCGGCAGCTTCTCCAGCTCCCTCCAGTCCGAGGAGGAGCTGATCCATTTCGCGTAGATAGAGAGCAATTGCTCGACGCTTCGTCGTGAGTGCGGAATTCAGCCTGCCATAAGGCATGGGGTCGCGTGGGCGTGGCGGGTTTCATACTGACGGCGTTCATGGAGTCAGCGCCAGTGATGCTGCTTGTAAGCGGCGGATTGTAACACTTGGTTCGCCGAACCACAGCCCACCTTTAGCCCACTGGAACACAAATACCAATCCTACACGTGCGGATCATAGCCAAACCGTTGCGAACCTGATCGACCATCCCCTAGGCTACGAGGATCAGCTTGATAGGAGGCTTGCATCCTATGGGCCAATCCCACGGACGACACTTCACCAACAAGGATTTTCCATGGCACTGACCAGCAAGATCATGCCCTACAGCCTTTCCTGGCTAGCCCAATATCTGAAAGACGAGCCACTCATTGCTTCGGCTTTCTACGACGAACTGATTGCTATCCATCACGTTGGCAGTACAGATATGCCGGGATTAGCCGCCAAACCTGAAATCGACGTCCTCATCGAGGTAGACGAGCATCGCAACGTGCTTACACGGGACGAAATATTGTTGGGTTTGGGATACGTTCGGGGCAGTGACCTCTCGGAGGGCCACCATTTCTACAGGCGCAACGTGAAGGGTGTTCGTACGCACAAACTCCACGTCTGTGAGCAAGGTCACGTTTCGATCGCCCACATGCTCGGTTTCAGAGACTTGCTCAAACGTAACGTTGTCATTCGGCAGCACTATCAGGCGCTGAAGCTAGAGCTGGAGGCGAGCAACACAGGCGGGATGGCCGAGTACCTGGCGCGAAAGGGGCCCTTCATCATCGCGACGATGCTAGAGGCCGGCATTTGTGCTGCATAAGCGGAGTCGATATCCCGGTCTGTCGGTTGTTGCAATGGACAGTCCCGTATTCTTCATCCCAGCTTATCGAAGCCCACAACTAGGCCTTAGTACGCCAACCGTCTGACCGGGGTGCTCCCCCAGCGAAGCTGCTGGTAACCGGTGTACGGAAGCAAGAGCGTGTCCGCCAAGGCCGATAACCCCATGTCCACGAAAACCGTATCTGCCGACCAGTGAGGGCCCGACCGTTCGGGGCTGTTCAGGTTGCAGAACTGGTAAGCAACGCCGCTATAGGCTTGGGGAATCGACTGGCATTCCGATCCCCACTTCGCCAGGTTGTCCACCGCTTTGGACTTGTCGGATACCGTCGCGACCGTGCCGCACCCGCTCAGCACTACTGCCAGTGCGCACCCCATCCATGGTTTCATGGCATTCCCCTTTTGAAAACGCGCCGTCGATGATGGCCGAATCATAGCGCACTCATGCCGGAGTGGTCCCGTGCAGCGCTCAACGCGCTATTGTGAACGCCTTGGCATTCCTCTAGCCTGCCGGTAAACAGGGCAGGCTCGCAGCGGTGGATCAATTGCAACTTGATGATGACGGTAACAACGCTGCCGAACGTGCCGTGAAAACTGCCATGCTCAACGCAACCCCCGACTGCGTGAAAATACTGGCACCTGACGGCACCTTGCTGGCAATGAACAAGGCAGGTTGCGCTGCACTGGGAATACCGGCTGAACAGGTTAAAGGCCTACCGTGGGTTCCCTTGTTGCCAGTGCCCGTGCAGCCATCCGCCCAAGCGTCCTTGCAGGCGGCATTGGCCGGGCAGGTAGCCAGGTTTTCTGGCCACAGCGCCTCTGCACAGCGGGTGTTCCATTGGGACAACCTGCTTACGCCTGTAACCGATCTGCAGGGGCAGGTGGTGTCGGTTCACTGCGTGTCCAGGGACGTCACTGAGCAGACCTTGCTGCGCAAAGAACTGGACCTGGCCCTTGAGCGGGAACAGTTGTTGTCCCGCGAGATGCTTCACCGCATCCAGAACTTGCTGTCGGTGGTGCAGGCTGTGGTATCCATGGCGGACCGCGAGGCCAGGGCGACGGCAGCCACCGACAGTGTCGCCAGCATCGTCAATGCCAAGCTGGGTGCGCTATCACGGGCTTATGGCGTGATACTCGACAACCCTGACGGGGCCGCGGTCGACATGGCGCTTTTGGCAGGCTCGGTGTTGAGCCCTTATGTAGCCCAATGCCGAATCAGCGGGCCCGGGCACCCGTTGCCCGCGCGCTTGCGCAACACACTTGCGCTGTGTATCCACGAACTCGCCACTAACTCCATCAAGTATGGCGCCTTGGGGGCCATGGAGGGCTTGGTACATTTCCAGTGGTCGATACACGAGCAGGTGCTGCAAGTGCACTGGCGCGAATCAGGGGGCCCGGAGGTGTCAGCAGACAGCGGCGAGGCTGGCTTCGGCACGACGATGATCGAGCGGCTGGCCAGGGCCGCGGGTGGTGAGGTCACCTGGAACTGGCGCCGTGAGGGGCTTGTTGCGCACCTGAAACTGCCGCTCGCAGGTTAACGCCATCGGCGCGACCTCGTCCGTCCGAAATCCGCTTATCCAGATTGACCAGGCTACCGATGCGAGATTTACTGTATATGCATACAGTTCGCATTGGACCTCTTTCCATGAGCATCACTTTTCTGGGTTGGCCGCTCGGTAGCACTGGCCCATTCCCGCTCTACTCATTCCATGTTCCCGCCGGTTTTCCATCCCCTGCGGCAGATCATATGGAGGGGCACATTTCCCTCGATGAGCTGTTCGATATCCGCGCCCCTCATGTGTATCTGGTGAGGGTGGAAGGGGACAGCATGCAAGGGGCGGGTATCTATTCGGGCGATATCGTTATCGTGGACCGTGGGCGTGAACCGGAGCACGGCGATATCGTCATTGCCGCCCTGAACAGCGAGCCGGTGTGCAAACGTCTTCATCGCCGTGACGGCGTGATAATGCTCAAGTCCGAGAACAGTAACTACCCGCCACGTCATGTCGGAGAAGGGGATGATATGGTGGTCTGGGGCGTAGTGCGCTACAGCGTTCGCGACCATGCGCAGTGAGCCTGTATTCGCACTGATCGATTGCAACGCATTCTATGCGAGCTGCGAACGGGTATTCAGGCCAGACCTGGCCAAGACGCCGATCGTGGTCCTGAGCAATAACGATGGCTGTGTGATCGCCAGGTCATACGACGCCAAGCCTTACGTGAAAATGGGTGAGCCGTACTTTCAGGCGCGGGAAAAGCTTCGTCGGCATGGCGTTGTCGCGTTCAGCAGCAACTATGCCTTGTATGGGGACATGAGCGAGCGTGTGATGACGCTGATCGAGGGCATGGTGCCGGCGTTGGAGGTTTACAGCATCGACGAGTGCTTTGCCGACCTGTCAGGTATTCAGCAAGGCCTCACGCAGTTCGGTAACAGCCTGCGTACTCGCGTGTTGCAATGCACCGGCATCCCTGTAGGCGTAGGCATCGCCGGTACCAAGACGCTTGCCAAGCTGGCCAATCACATGGCCAAGAGGCTGTTGAGCCAAACGGACGGTGTGATCGACATCACCGACCCGGTCAAGCGTGACTGGGTGTTGCGTAACTCCAAGGCCAGTGATGTGTGGGGTATTGGCCGCAAGATGACCGCCCACCTGGAGGCCATGGGCATCTACACGGCAATGGACCTTGCCAGGGCCGACGCCCGTACCCTGCGGCAGAAGTTCAGTGTGGTGGTGGAAAAGACCGCCCGTGAACTGGGGGGCACACCGTGCCTGGAGCTGGAGGATGTGGAGATGGCCAAGCATGAGATCTGCAGCAGCCGTATGTTTGGTGAACGCTTGAGCGACCTGCCGTCGATCAAGCAGGCAGTGGCCACTTATGTGGGGCGCGCTGCGCAAAAGCTGCGGGCACAGGGCTCGCTGTGCAAGCGCATGCGCGTGAGCATCCGCACCGGCATGTTCAACCCCAATGAAGCGCATCACGCACAGGGCGCGCTGGTTGAACTGCCATACCCTACCTGTGACACCTTGTTGATGACGCGGCTGGCCAGCCAGGCGGTCGAGCGGGTGTTCAGGCCCGGGTTTCGTTACAGCAAAGCCGAGGTACTGCTGATGGACCTGCGAGCCCCTGGCGACTTTTCAGGTGACCTGTTCGCGGCGCGACAGCCGCCGACCCGTGACCGGGCGATGCAGGTGATGGATGACATCAATCAGCGGTGGGGCAGGGGAACGCTGCGGGTTGCCAGCGTGCCGCGGGTACCTGCCTGGGGTATGAAAAGAGAAATGATGAGCCAGTCTTACACGACACGTATCGATCAGCTGTGGACCATCAGAGGCTGAACTGGCCTACCCCGTAATGAACGCGAAGATTTGGCGAACTGCCGGGCTGCCAGGGTGCCCAATGCTCATCAACCCAAGGAGAGCGACATGACCGAGCCAAAACGTGACCAGCAGGACAACCAGGTGCCTGCCCACTCGACCGAAGAAGAGAAGGCACGCCTGAAGGACAAGAACAAAGACGGTATTCCACCCGGCGCCGAGTGATGGCTGAAGCGTTTCTGCCCTGTTTCCCCCGAGCATGGGTGAACTTCTTCACCCGGCAGTTGCTCTGATCTTCGCACCGCGTGCCCAGCACGGGGTGAAAGAATATCGACCCTTGCCAGCAGGTTCAGTCACATGTTTTCGGAAGACTTTTACGGGGTTTATCTGGTCGTCGAAGCGGTGTTGGTGTTTACCGTGCTGGCGATCGCCGTGCACTGGAATCAGGGCGCCTGAAAAAGGGGCGGAACTGGCCCGCCCTTTTTGCTTGCGCCTCATTTGGCCGTGGGCACGTGGTTAGCCTCTGATAACTTGAAGGCGGGCGCGGCCCGCCTCGGTGATCGCATTCTCACCTTCGTCACTGATGCGGTAGCGTCCTGACGGCATTTTGCTTATCGAGAACCGCACCAGTCCGCTACGCGACAGGGCTTCGCCCGCCTCAAAACTCATGGCGCACTCCAAATCGAATAACTTTATTTCACCGATTTTGTAGCGAGAAAACGCTATCAGGGCGTGGTCTAGTGCCTCTTGATTGACGGTTTGAACATGTTCCATTTGACTTCCTAGTTCGTGAGAGGCCCGGTCCGTGGGCAGATGCAACGGACCGAGACAGTTCGTCGAATGGCCAACGCTACTATGCTGGAGTGAGGCGGGGTACTGGCATTGCATCCACACTGGATGCAAACCCAGCGCCGAACCGCGCGTTAAACTATTTTCACATCGTGGTTTATCCGCAAGCCATCATCTATGTTTGGGGTGTGGGAACCTCCACACTCTTTTGAAGGAAGCGCTGAAATGCTCAAGAAAACGGTTGCCGCTGTTGCCATTGCTTTCGCCGCCGTCATGACGATGTCCGCCGCGCAAGCAGAAGGGGATGTAGCGAAAGGTGTTCGCCACGATGTCCGTGAAGTGGATAAGGGCGCCGATCACGCCGGTAAGGAAATCAGCAAAGGCGTTAAACATGATGGCAAGGAAATAGATAAAGGCGCCAGCCACCTGAACAAAGAACGCCATAAGGCGGGCAAGCATATTGATAAAGAGGTCAAGAAGGACCTTTAATCCGCAGTGGCATAGAACTGCACGTAATGTGTTGATTTAGCAGAGGCCTGTGGGAGTGGCTTCAGCCGCGAACACCGGCGGCGCCGGTGTCATACACCGCGCTGTTACCTTCGCGGGTAAACCCGCTCCCACCGGGGGCGTGGCTTACTCGCGAAATCAGCGCGCTGCGCGACAACGCAGCTGCACACCCTGCGATGGCTAACTGATCAGGTTTTGCATTTGCCCTGCGCGCCCGCAATAATCGGCCCTTTTAACGGAGGTGGTTGTTGTGCAGGCACGAAGCGTTGTAGCCGAAATGTTCATCGGGATACCGACGCACTTCTGGGTGTTGCCCGTTGCCGGCCTGGTCGCGTTTTATGGGCTCAAGTGGTCCGGTAAAGCGGCGGGGCGTGCCAAGTTCATACAGGTCATCACGTACGCGCTGCTGATTGCGTTGGCCGTGGCCCCCAATGGCATTTATGCGCTTCTGCCGCCAGCGCCCGGGCCAGAGCAGCTTATGAATCAGCAGCCACTGCCCAACTATGCAGGGCGCTTTTACCTGGACGCGTTCTATGTCTTCGGCGGCTGGGCCTTGAGCAAAGTCGTGAAGCTCAGGTTTCGCTGAGGATGGCGCGTTGGCTGGAGGCAGCCCTATGACTGCGAGCCACCAGGGTGCGTAAAGCTGACCGTCTGTTTCAGCTTGTGAACCTGATCAGGGTGCATCAGCCTATTTCCGCAGAGCGCCTTGCAGAGCGCATGGGTGTTTCAGTGCGTTCCGTTTACCGATACGTAGACGATGTATCCGTTTCGGGCATCCCGATCTATGGCACGCCAGGTATTGGCTACGCGTTGGATGCCGATTTTGAGATGCCCCCGTTGACCCTGAATCGCCTGGAAGTGGATGCCTTGATGCTGGGGATGGAAATGCTCGCCTGCACGGCTGACCCAGCCATGGCGCAAGCAGCGAACATGCTCCTGAGTAAGGTGGGGGCAACGTTGACCCAGCACAAGATGGACTCCGCAGATGCCAAGGTGCGGGCACTGGGCGGTATGGCATTGAAAACACGCGCACACTTGGCCGATTTGCGCACAGCCTCGGAACAGCAGCGCCCGGTGCAGATCGTGTACACGAGCTTGCACGGCCTCGTCTCGCAGCGAAACATCTACCCGCTGGGGCTGTTTTATTGGGGCGGAAAATGGACAGTTGGCAGTTGGTGCTGCAGCAAAGCGGCTTATCGTGATTTCCGGGTGGACTGCATCGAATCGGTTTCGCTGGCCTATCAGCCAGCAGCGCTTCCCGCTGGCATCGGACTCAAGGCTTACATGCAGTTCCAGGCAAAACAGTGGAAAGCCAAAACACTCACTGACAGTACGCTGTCAGTAGGCATGGCGGACACTGTGCCTTCTCCATAACTGAGAAGGACCCAAGCCATGTACTATCCGGACGCTGTACTGGAAGTCGCCATTTTCACCGTCAAAGCGGAGTTCGAGTCGCAGATGCCCGCGTTGCGCGCGGGGCTGAGGGAAGTACTGAAAGCGTTCCCTGGGCTGATCCAGTACGGGGCGTATTGCCCAATCAGTGATGACCGTGTATCTGCTGATCTGGCAGTATGGGACAGCCTGGAGAGTGCACGGCGCGTAGCGGATGCGTTCAACGCCGGCGATATGCGATTTGCCCCCTATATGCAGGCCATTGAGCAATTAACGTTCATGAGTCATTTCGCACTAGAGCCGCAAGAGGGGCGGAGGGACTGACGGCAATAGCAAGTCCGGCCCCATTATTTGCCGGCCCTACCTCTCAAGCGCTGTTAGGCAACGCATCGGCCGCCTCGAGTTTGGCCGCAAGGGTGCGAAGTTCATCCACTACGTGGCTAATCGACGCAATATGTGCGTTTACATCGAGGTGCTCTTGCGCACTGCCACGGGCCTGCATGAACCTGGCGTGCCCATTCATGGCCTGCCGCAGCCCATCCAGATGGTCTGCGGTTCTGACCAGGTCCGCTTTGATGCTGTGAAGCGTTTCCATAGGGCAAGGCACTCCATTGATAGTGGCTTCAGCGGTACCCAGAGCATCGCTGGTGTACCGCCTGGAGTGCAACTATTTTGTGCTTTGCCGGCTATGGGTAAGGAGGGGCGAATGGCTCAGTTGTCCGGTGCCTGTACGTTCAGCACCGACCCTTTGTCGTCCGTTGCCAGTATCCCGCCCGCCGTACCCCCGTGGGCGCTGATTTCAGCCAGGGGCATCTCTGCGTGTCGGAAGATTTGATGACCTTGCTCCCCCACCCTGAGGGTGATGAGTTTTCCGTTTTGATAAAAAAACAATGTGCTGCTGTCCTGTTTAGGCATGGTGCGAACTCCCAGTCGGGTGTGGATCAGTGCGGGTGGTCAATGCCACTGTCGCAGCCCTGTGAGTACCGTGCTACTGGTAAAACTGTCAGTTGTCGGCGTATACCCCTGCTTTGGTTTGATTAGCCACCTTCGGTACCACTGGGTAGAATGCGGCAAACTTCAAGGGGCCTCCTGTATATGCCTATCTTTCGTAACGCGCTTTTCGGGGCGTTAGTCTTAGCCTTGGCGGGGTGTGCGACGCCTGGTAAACCTACGGCCAGCAAATTGACCGGCAAATCCCCGCAACAGTATGCCGCCTGTGTCATGCCCAAATGGCAGGCCCTGACGCCAAATGCTACGCAGAAATCCATCCCCCATGGCGTGCGCATGACGGCGCCGAGCGCTGTTGCCACCGATGATGTGCTTGAGGTGATAGAGTCGGGCGACGGTAGCCGGGCAACCTTTTATAAAGGCAGTTTCTTGTCTGGAGACAAACTTCGGCAGGCGGCCAGAGAGTGCCTGGACTGATGCGGTTTTAGCGTGGCCTCAGGGCAATAAGATCACACCAACCTGTAGCGGAATTAGATAGGGGGAGGGGAAGGCGGTCCTTCGCCGCGTGCCGGGCCGCTAATCTGCTGGCGGGTTCCGAGCGTCATTGCAACAGTGCAGGCTTGCGGGCCTTGCGCCGGACTACATTGCACACCCAGCGTTTACCGCAGCGATAGGGTGCTCGGATGAACGTCAGGTCCGAGATCAGGCGCGCTCCCTGAGCCTTGAGCGCTTGGGCGAGCTCCGCCAGTGTCTTGGCTTCAATGGTCATGATTCACCTCGTCATATTGGCTACGTTCATAATTGTTGACAGGGTGGTAATCAAAGTAATTCAGTTCAATTGGGGTTAGTCGGTTGGTAATAGCAGCCATTCGGATAGTGGCCGCAAGAATGTGCGCGTTAACTGGCCGACACTGGCGTACATTGGCCTTGTACGCCCTTCAGGAGCCCAGGAATGACCAGCGTTTTTACACACATGCATTCGCCCGTCGGCAAGTTGATGCTGGTGTCCCGGAATCAGCGGCTGGCCGCTGTGCTGTGGGAAGAAGAACGCGAAAACCGTGTGCGTCTGGGCCCCTTGGTCCAGCAGGATGACTGCCCTGTACTGATTGATACAGCGCGTCAGCTGGGCGAGTATTTCAGCGGCCAACGCCAGCGATTCGAGCTGCCACTGGACTTCGCTGGCACCGATTTCCAGCGCCGGGTGTGGAGCGCGCTGCTGACCATCCCTTTCGGTGAAACCCGCAGTTACAGCGAGATTGCGCGGCAGATCGGCAGCCCCAGCGCGGTGCGTGCAGTAGGAGCTGCCAATGGCCGCAACCCGATTTCGATTATCGCCCCCTGCCATCGGGTAATTGGGGCGTCGGGGCACCTCACCGGGTTTGCCGGCGGCCTGCCGGCCAAGCAGTTTCTGCTAGCGCTGGAGGGCCGCCAGAGCCTGGCACTTGACCTGTGAGTGTCAAACCAGCCAATGCACCACCAGGCAGGCCAGTGCCGCTAGCGGCGTGCCAGCAATGAGGGTGTAGTGCTTTTGAGCCTGGCGCATGCGCACGTGCACCGCACGCAGGTATTCGCCGGGGGGCGGGGCATCGGGGCGGTGACGCAGCCCTTCGGCAATGTCCGCCAGCTGGCCGCTCAACAGCAGCCCGACCACGTAGTAAGTCAGGGCATAGCTCAACAGGGCCAGAAACCCGTAGATCATGCAAACGTGTCCAGGGCAAATACCGACGCGCTGGCGGCGTCAGTGTCCAGTAGAAGCAGCCCTTCACGCTGCTCATCAAGGTGCGCCAGCAGGCGCCCGTCGCTGCCCCATGCTGCAGAGCCACCTGCGCCGATGAAGGTGTCGGCAGGGCCAACACAATTGGCCATCAGTACGGTCATCCCCAGCTCCCGAGCCACTTGAGGGTAGTGGGTGTAGCCCTCGCGTATACCCTTGGCGGTTTTGGCGACACTGACCAGATACAGGTCGGCGCCTTGGTTGTGAGCGGCTGCGGCATGGGCCATGAACATCGACTCAAAGCAGATCGCAGGGGCAACACTGTGCCCGGCTATGTGCAGCAACAGGCCCTCGTCGCCAGGGCAGAAATAGGGCAGTTCATCATCGTGCAGGCGGCGTTTGGCATATGCCTGGCGCGGTGCGCAAGGGCTGAAGATGGGCATGCCGATGCGGATGCCATTTGGCGTGGGCAGCGGCAAACCCACTGCCACCGTGACGCCCAGCCTGTCGCAGGCGGCCTGCAGCGGGTCAAGGCGGGTCGAGGACAGCGGCAGGGCAGCCTGCCGCGCCAGGGTCGGCTGGTAACCTGTGAGCGACAGTTCAGGGAACACGACGAGTTGGGCGCCCACGTGCGCCGCCTGTTCGATACAGGCCACATGGCGCTGGACGTTGCCCGGCACATCACCTTTGAGCGACGCAAGTTGAACGGCGCACAGCAGCATCGACAGCCCTTCCTTGGTGCAGGTTGAAAGGCCGAGCATACTACCGGCACGCACGTTGTGCCATGCTGAGCAGAGGAGAGCGCACGTGAACCACGTGAACCACGTTACCCATTTATTGCATGCTCAGAGGGCCGGATGATGGGGCGTTTCGAACGCATGGCTGCCAACCCCCTTGGCCGGGACCTGGCAGTGGGTGATATCCATGGCCACTTCGACCGCCTGCAACTGAGCCTGGACGCAGTGGGGTTCAACCCGCAGCAGGACCGCCTGTTTAGTGTAGGCGACCTGGTAGACCGCGGCCCGCACAGTCAGGCGGTGCTGCAATGGCTGGCGCAACCGTGGTTTCACGCGGTGCAGGGCAACCATGAGGCGCTGGCGATCACCCTTGTGCGTGGAGGGCGGCTGGACCTGGCCATGTACCACGCCGCAGGCGGGGCATGGTTCATAGGGTTGCCCCGCAACGAACAACTGCGGTTCGTCGAGCAGTTCGAGCAATTGCCTATCGCCCTGGAAGTCGAGACGGCTGCAGGGCCCATTGGGCTCCTGCATGCGGACTGCCCATTCGACGACTGGGGTGTCTTGCGCACGTGGCTGGAGCTGGATGACGACCCCGACGTGCGGGAGGTGTGCCAATGGTCGCGACGGCGGCTGAAGGCAGGTGACACACGGCCTGTGAACGGTTTGCGGGGGCTGCTGGTCGGCCATACGCCAGTACCGCAGGTGAAGCAGCTGGGCAATGTCTGGCACCTGGATACCGGGGGCTGGGCCAATGGCCATTTCAGCCTCCTGGACATGCACACCTTCGAGGTGGTCAGCCCCGCGCCACATGCACCAGCAGCCCTGTGGCCACCGCCATCAACATGATGCCAGAGGCGCGTTCCAACCATGGCAGGCTGCGCCCAAAGCGCCGCAGCAACCGTGGGTTGCCTATTGCCACCGCTACCAACAGGTCCCACAGCAGCACCACGCTGAACATCCACAGCGCGTAGGCGGCCTTCCAACCCACACTGCTGCCCGCCACCAGGCTGGCCAGGCTGGCATAGAACAGTGCGTTTTTAGGGTTGAGAATACCGGACAACCCACCCATCAGCAGGCTGCGCCACCAGCCGTGGCCGGCACTGCGGCCCGCCACAGCGCCCAGAGGCGTGCTGCCCGCGTGCCGCAGGAACAATACGCCGATGTACATCAGGTACGCAGCACCGACCAGTTGCAGGGTATCGAACAGCAGGGTGCCCTCGCGCAACACGGAAACGCCGGTGAATGCCAGCACTATGAACGCACCATTGGCCAGTGCGATGCCCAGGCACGCACCTGTGGCCACGCGCCAGCCGCTGTTGATGGAGGTGCGTGCTACCAGGAAAAAGTCCGGGCCGGGGGACAACAAGGCCAAAAAATGGGCCAGGGCAATGATCACGAACGCTTGCATGGGGCAGTGGACTCGACGTTGAAAGCCGCAGTCTGCCCCTCGCTGCACTGCGCGTATTGAACAATATTGCAGCGTTGCGCTGCTCAGCCCTGGCGATACTGGCCTGGGGTAACGCCCACATGGGCCTTGAACACCCGCTGGAAATGGCTCTGGTCAGCGAAACCCAGCTGATAGGCCACCTGCGCGAGCGGCTGCCCCTCTCCCAGCAGTTGGCGACCACGGTTAACCCGGGCGTTCAGCAAATAAGCATGGGGCGTGAAGCCGGTTGCTGCGCGGAACGCGCGAATCAGTTGGTAACGCCCCAGGTCTGCCTCCTGGGCCAGGGCGTCCAGGCTCAGCTGCGACGGCCCTTGTTCCTCAATCGTTGCCAGCAAGCGGTGAAGGGTTGGCGCCCCGAGGGACGGGGCGGGGGTGAGCGGGGCATACGCACGCACATCGATATCACACAGAAAGACAACCAAGGCCGCCTGTTTTTCGGCAGGTGTGGCCTGGGAAAACAGCAGCGTATTGAGCGCGGTGAACTGGCGGTACACCCCCGGCTCACGGCAGATACGTGCAGGCTCTGCGCTGCCGTACCCTGCAAGCCCCGCCTCCTCGCGCAAGGCGTCCAGCCACCCGGCGTCCACATGCAGCATCTGATAGCTCCACGCCTGCCCCGGGTCAGGGTTGCAGGCATGCACCCTGTGCGCCGGTACCATCACCAGCGTGCCGGGCCCAAGGCGCTCCTGGCCTTTGCCTGCCCCTTCGAAACGGCTGTGGCCAACGTCGACAGCCCCGATGGAGAAAGTAGGGTGGCTGTGGGGCTTGTAGCAGGCGCGGCTATGGCAGGCGCGGCGGCTTTCTACCTGCGGCAACGCCGGGTCGCGCCAGATGGCAGTGTGTGCACGGGGCATGGCGAAGTCCTCCTTTTGCGCAGCAGAGTAGCAGTTGGCGCGCATCAGTACAGTTGTCGTTGCTGGCTGTACCTTGACCTGAAAGCGGGGAGTGCGGCGCAATACCGGCGAAACCCAGAGGACAACAATAATGGACCTTGCAAGCCTCCTGCTTTTCATCCCTGCCTGCTTTGCGCTGAACATGGCGCCGGGGCCGAACAACCTGCTGTCTCTGCACAATGCCAGCCGCTATGGCTTGCGCACCGCCTGTGTAGCCGGGGGCGGCCGCTTGCTGGCGTTCAGCGCCATGATCGCGTTGGCTGCCATGGGCCTGGCGGTGGTACTGCATACCAGTGCGTACCTGTTCTGGGTAATCAAGGTGGCCGGGGCCGCTTACCTGTTCTACATCGCCTGGCAATTGTGGCGCGCGCCGGTCGGGCAGGTGGCAGAAGCGGCTGAGCTGCCGCGGGGGACCTGGCAGCTTGCACGGCAGGAGTTTCTGGTAGCAGCCGGCAACCCCAAGGCCATCCTGATCTTCACCGCCTTCCTGCCGCAATTCGTGTCGGTGGGCAGCACCACCCCGGTGAGCGAACAGTTCCTGTGGCTGGGGGTGTTGTTTCTGCTTCTGGAGTGGGTGGCCATAGCACTGTACGCGGGCTTGGGCACCTACCTGCAGCGCTGGTTCGCCCAGCCGCGCCCACGCCGGCTGTTCAACCGGGTGAGTGCGTCACTGCTGGGGTGCGCCGGTATCGGGCTGCTGGCCGCCCGCCGCTAGAATTGCCAGCGCACACCTAGGTTCACGCCGCTGGCTTGTTGCTGGCGGCTGTCCAGGTTGCTGGTGTACTGCACGCCGCCGTGCAGGCTCAAGGCCTGGTTGATTTGCGCCACCACGCCGCCTTCAACCTGCACCGAGGTGTAGCGGTAATCGGTCTTGATCTTGTCGGTATCGTCGAAAACCAGAGTGTCGCGCCCCCCGTCGCCATGCCACAGGTTCACCTGGGCATAGGGTTGCAGCAAGCGCCCGCTGCTGCCCTTGAACGCACCTTCGAGGCGCAGGCCAACCCGCCCGGTCAACTCGACTTGGGCATCATGGCTGACCCGCGCCACGCTATCGCTGGCCGTGTCGAGCTGTACCTTCTGCGCGATCAGCTGTGCCTGTGGCTCTAGGGTCCAGCGGTCGGAGAGGGCGATTGGGTAGCCGCTCTCCACCGAGCCTGTCCAGGCGTGGCCGTCGATATCCAGTGCGTCACCGCGATCAGAACGGGCCCGGCCATCGAGCCGGGTGTACTGGACTACAGCGTCTACGTAACCGCCTTGCGGCCCTACCAGCGTCCAGTAGGCACCCACGCTATCGCCGTCAAGCCTCAGGTCACCGACACGGCGGTCTTGCTGGGCCAGGGCGAAGCCTTTCACGTCTGCAGTCAACCGCGCGTGGCTCACGTACACGCCCACTTGCTGGCGGTAGCCACGCTCACTGACAGTGGCGTAAAGGTCTTGCCCTACCTTGAAGCCGTACAGGTCGCCATCCAGGTTTGGGTTGACCGTGCCGCTCCATTGCTGGCGCAGGGTGCCGCCATACGCCTGCCCCCAGGCGGCAGGCAGTGCCCCTTCGCCGCCCATCAGTTGCTGGTCGCCCTGACGTTGGTGGAAGGTGCCCAGCGCCTGGCGGGCGATGATGGCTGCGCCTCTTGGGGCAGCGGCATAAACCGGGACTTCAGGGCGGTAGAGTGGCAGGCTTTCAGTACCTTGAACCGGAGTAGGCAAGTCCGGCTGGCCGGGTGCAGGTGCCGCGACGGGAGGCGTAACGGGCGCCGCCACCGGGGGAGTGACGACCGGCGGTGTGCCGGGCTGCTCAGGCACCTCGGTGGGTGGGGAGGGCGGAGCGATAACAGGCGGTGCTACCAGCGCGGAGCGCAAGTACCAGCTGTTTTCGCTGCCGGCAGTTACCCCACCTTTGAACAACCGATAGTCGTAGGCGCCCGCCGAAAGCGTCTGGGTTTGCACGAAGGCGGTGGAGGTACTGGCAGTACCTTCGCGGGCCTCCACCACCTGAATGCCATTTTGCGCGGTGGCCGCACCAGCACCGCCGAGGTTGTTCACCAGCAATCGGGTCGAGCCATCGATGGCACCGCCGCTGACCACCAAGCGGTCAGAGGCGGCATTATCGCCGGCCAGCACACTGTTGATGCGCAGTACGCCATTCTCGCCGGTGTAGTTGCCTTGAATGATAAGGCGGCCCAGAGCATCGCTGCCCTCGGTAAGGTTGAGCGTGCCGGCGTTGCTCACCGTCGCGCGCTGCCCTGGGCCAAACGCTGTGATCACTCCCTGCCGGGATCTGAGGGTGCTGCTACTGTCGAGGTTAAGGCTGCCGGTGTTGCTGGTGGCATCACCCAGCACCAGCGTGTCATCCAGGTCGAGTGAACTGCTGTCGGTCAAGGCCACGCGTTCCCAATTCACGTAACTGGCCCCGCCCACGGCCTGGCTGCCATTGAACGTGAGGCTGTCGTTACCTTCGCCGCCGTCCAGCGTGATAACCAGTGCATCCGGCCCCAGCCCGGAAAGCAAGGCGGTGTCATCCCCAGGGCCTGCATCCACTTTGCCGCCGATGCGGCCGCCATCCCAGACGAAGCGGTCGTTGCCGGTGCTCAACAGCACGTCACCGCCCACTTCGCCACCATGGATAAGCACCTGGTCGTCACCCCCGCTGACACTGATATTGCCGCCAATGGTGCCCTCGAAGATTTCGATGTAGTCCGTATCGAATGCGGTGATGACGTTCCGGTCGACGCTGCCGCCGCGCATGATGAAGGTGTTCTTGTCCAGGCGCATGTTCACGTTGCCGATGCGCCCAGCATCCATCTCGGCATAGTCGCCACTGTCGAAGGTGCCCTTGATCCAGCCACCGTTCATGTAGAAGGTGTCCAGGCCGTCACCCTGGTTCAGGTTGCCTTCGATAACGCCGCCGCTCATGACGAAGTCATCGATGCCCGCACCTTGGTTGACGTTGCCGCCGATGCTGCCGGATGCCATGTCGATGCGATCGCGCCCTGGGCCGAAGCTGACGTCACCGGTGATGGCGCCGGTACCACCTGCGGGCAGCACCAGGCTGTTGTCACCCTCGGTGTCCACCAGCGCGTCGGCCGTGCCGCTGTCGCAGACGAAACTGTCGTTGCCGGGGCCAGGGGTGAAGGCACATGCGGCGTGGGCGGCGGGAAGCGCAGCACCCAGCAAAGGGAGTGAGCCAAGGGTGAGGATCAGGTGCAGGCGCATCGGCAAAGCCTCCAGAGATTGCCCGCGTGCCTTGACTACCGCGCAGGGTCAGGAGGTTTGTATACAAGCCGTCATCAGCGGCACAACTGGCAAAAATGCTAGGTGGCCAAATGCTATTGCGTTAGTCGCGGTAGAAGGTCTGCACCAGGTGGTAGCCGAACTTGCTCTTGATGGGCCCGTGCACCACCCGCAGCGGCTTCTTGAAAATGACCTGGTCAATGGCCCCGACCATTTGCCCGGGGCGAACCTCGCCAAGGTCGCCCCCGCGTTTGCCGGAAGGGCAGATCGAGCACTTTTTGGCGAGCACATCGAACGCTTCACCGTTGGCGATGCGCTGCTTGAGCTTCTCGGCTTCGTCAGCGGTCTTGACCAGGATATGGCGAGCTTGGGCTTTCATGATGTACCTGTGCGTGTAGCAGCAAAAAAGATTCATTATGCCCGACTGAACCGCCGCCAGTCATTGGGCCAACCAGCCCCCGTCCATGTTCCAGGCAGCGCCACGCACCTGGCTGCCGGCTTCGCTGCACAGAAACAGCACCAGCTCACCCAGGTGTTGCGGGGTAACGAAGGCCTGTGACGGTTGTTTTTCTACCAGCAGTTCGCGTTGTGCCTGCTGGGTGTCGACGCCGGCAGCGGCACGGGCGTCGATCTGCTGCTGCACCAGGGGCGTCAACACGAAGCCTGGGCAGATGGCGTTGCAGGTCACGTTACTGGTGGCCGTCTCCAGGCCTACCACTTTGGTCAGGCCAACCACGCCATGCTTGGCCGCCACGTAGGCGGCCTTGCCGGTCGAGCCCACCAGGCCATGCACCGACGCGATATTGACGATGCGCCCCCAGTCGCGTTCGCGCATGCCTGGCAGCACCAGGCGTGTACCGTGGAAAACCGCCGACAGGTTGAGGGCGATGATCTTGTCCCAGCTTTCCACCGGAAACTGCTCAACCGGGGCCACATGCTGGATGCCGGCATTGTTCACCAGGATGTCCACCGGGCCCAGTTGCCGTTCGGCAAAGGCCATCAGCGCCTCGATCTGCGCCACGTCGGCCAGGTCGGCCGCATGATGGACTACATCGACGCCGTGCCGGGCAATGCTGGCGATGGCCGCTGCGGGCTCGCCAAAGCCGTTGAGCACGATATTGGCCCCGGCCCGAGCCAGCACGTGCGCAATACCAAGCCCGATACCACTGGTAGAGCCGGTGACCAATGCGGTTTTGCCTGTGAGTGGCATAGCAGACTCCTTGGCAGCCCCTTGGGCGCTGCGTAAAAAAGACGACGGCCAGGCGCAGCTAACTTCTGGGGTCAAGTGCCTGGCGCAAGCCGTCACCGATGAACACCAGCAGCGACAGGATCACTGCCAGCGCAAAGAATGCAGTAAAGCCTAGCCAGGGGGCCTCGAGGTGCTGCTTGCCTTGCGTCACCAGTTCCCCCAGCGACGCGCTGCCTGCCGGCATGCCGAAGCCCAGAAAATCCAGGGCGGTGAGGGTGGTGATCGCACCGGTGAGCATGAAGGGAACGTAGGTAAGGGTGGCATTCAGTGCGTTGGGCAGGATGTGGCGCAACATCACCTGGCTGTCCGGCAGCCCCAACGCCCGTGCGGCCTTGACGTACTCCAGGTTGCGCCCGCGCAGGAACTCGGCGCGCACCACGTCTACCAGTGTCAGCCAGGAGAACAGCGCCATGATGCCCAGCAACCACCAGAAGTCAGGCTCGACGAAGCCACTGAGGATGATCAGCAGGTACAACACCGGTAGCCCTGACCACACCTCCAGCAACCGCTGGCCCAACAGGTCTACCCAGCCGCCGTAATAGCCCTGCAAGGCACCGGCTGCCAGCCCCACCAGCACACTGGCTGCCGTCAGCGCGAAGGCGAACAGCAGCGACACACGAGTGCCGTACAGCACCCGGGCCAGTACGTCGCGGCCCTGATCGTCGGTGCCCAGCCAGTTGCTGGCGCTCGGCGGGCTGGGCGTGGGCACTTGCAGGTCGTAGTTGGGTGTGTCAGCGCTGAAGGCAATGGGGGCGAACAGCATCCAGCCCCCTTGCTGGTCGATCAGCTGGCGCACGTAGGCACTGCGGTAGTCGGGCTGAAACGGCAACTGGCCCCCAAACTGCTGCTCGGTATAGCGCTTGAGTGCCGGCACGTACAGCTCGCCCTTGTAACCCAACAGCAGTGGCTTGTCGTTAGCCACCAGCTCTGCCAGCAGGCTGGTCAGCAGCAGGGCGGTGAACAGCCACAACGAAACCCAACCCAGGCGGTGGCGGCGAAAGCGCTGAAGGCGGCGGCGTAGCAGCGGCGACAGCATCAGTGCGCCCTCGCGTCAAAATCGATGCGCGGGTCCAGCAGGGTGTAGGCCAGGTCGCCCAACAGGCGGATCAACAGCCCCGCCAAAGTGAAGATGAACAAGGTGCCGAACACCACCGGGTAATCACGTGAAACCGCGGCTTCGTAGCTCATGCGGCCCAGCCCGTCGAGGGAGAAGATCACCTCGATGAGCAACGAGCCCGCGAAGAATACGGTAATCAATGCCTGCGGCAGCCCGGCCACCACCAGCAGCATGGCGTTGCGCAACACATGGCCATACAGCACGCGGTGCTCACTCAGCCCCTTGGCCCGCGCCGTAACCACGTACTGCCGGGAGATCTCGTCGAGAAAGGCGTTGCGGGTGAGCAGTGTCAGGGTGGCGAAACCGCCGATCACCAGCGCGCTGACGGGCAACACCAGGTGCCAGAAATAGTCGGCCACTTTGCCCAGCAGGCTGAGGTTGTCGAAGTTGTCCGACACCAGGCCCCGCACCGGGAACCAGGCAAGCGAGGTACCCCCCGCGAACAGTACGATCAACAACAGGGCGAACAGGAACGAGGGCAGGGCGTAGCCGATCACGATCAAGGCGCTGCTCCAGGTATCAAAGCGGCTGCCGTGACGCACTGCCTTGCGGATGCCCAGCGGGATTGATACCAGGTAGGTAATCAACGTGGCCCAGAAACCCAGGGACAAGGTCACCGGCAACTTCTGCACGATCAGGTCAGTCACCTTGGCGCCCCGGAAAAAGCTGTTGCCAAAGTCCAGCCGCGCATACTGGCTCAGCATCAGCCATAAACGCTCAGGTGCCGGTTTGTCGAAGCCGTACTGGTGTCTTATTTCTTCGATCAGCTTGGGGTCCAGGCCACGGGTGGCGCGGGAGCCGCCGCTCACCACCTCGGCACGGCCACCGGGTACACCACCGCCCAGCCCCTGCAGGCGAGCCACAGCCTGCTCCACTGGCCCACCCGGCGCCGCCTGGACGATGGCGAAGTTGACCAGCAGGATGGCCAGCAGCGTCGGCACGATCAGCAATAGCCGGCGCAGGATGTAGGTGGTCACGGTGTCGCCCTCAGCCGCTCGGCCATCTGCGCATTGGTAAGGGGTGTGGGGCTGACCTCCCACCAGGTGTCCAGCCCCTCGTCATAGGTTGCCTGAACCTTGGGCAGGCCAAAACGGTTCCACCAGGCGGTTGAACTGCCTGGCGGGTAGTAGTTGGGGATCCAGTAGTGGTTCCATTGCAACACACGGTCAAGCGCGTGGGCGTGCCGCACCATGTCGGCCTCAGTAGCGGCACGCACCAGGCCATCGATCAGGTGGTCCACGGCAGGGTCCTGCAACGCCATGAGGTTATTCGAGCCCGGGTCGTGGGCGGCAGCAGAGCCGAAATAGCTGTAGAGCTCAGCGCCGGGTGACAGGCTGACCGGGTAACCGGTCACGATCATGTCGTAGTCACGGGCCATCAGCCGGTTGACGTACTGGGCCGCATCCACGTTGCGGATGTTCAGGGTGATGCCGATCTGCGCCAGGTTGCGCTTCCACGGCAGCAGCAGGCGCTCCAGGCCTGCCTGGCCATTGAGAAAGGTGAATGCCAGGGGCACGCCCTGCGCATTCACCAGGTGGTCGCCCTGCGGGGTCCAGCCTGCCTGCCCGAGCAGCTTCAAGGCTTGCAACTGCTGGCTGCGGACGATGCCACTGGCGTCGGTCACTGGGGCGGTGAAGACCGTGGTAAACACCTCGTCAGGTACCTGCCCCCGCAGGGGAGCCAGCAGTTTCAGCTCATCGGCGTCGGGCAGTTGCGTGGCGGCCAAGGGGGTATTGGAGAAGAAGCTCTGCTGGCGGATGTACAGGTTGCGCATCATCTGCCGGTTGCTCCATTCGAAGTCCCACAGCATGCCCAGTGCCTGACGTACCCGGCGGTCACGGAACTGCGGTTGGTCAAGGTTGAACACGAACCCCTGGGCGACCTGAGGTTTGGCGGGGCCCAAATGGGCACGCTGCAGGCGGCCGTCCTCCAGTTGGGCGCCGTTGTAGCCCAGGGTGTAGGCAGTGGCGGAGAACTCCCGGTTGTAGTCGTAACCGCCACCCTTGAGCACCTGGCGGGCCACTTCGGTGTCACCGAAATACTCGATGCGCAACTGGTCGAAGTTGTAGCGCCCCCGGTTGACCGGCAGGTCGCGGGCCCACCAGGCGGGGTCCCGTTCGAAGGTGATACTGCGCCCGTTGTCGATGCGACCGACACGGTAGGGCCCACTGCCCACGGGCTTTTCGAAGCCGGCGCCACTGGCGAAGTCGCGGGCCTGCCAGTCATGGGCTGGCAGTACCGGCAGGCTGGCCAGGTCCAGGGGCAGGGTACGGCCATGATCGGGCTGCAAATCAAAACGCACCAAGCGCGGCCCTTCGACCGTAACGCCGGTGACCGCGGCGAACTGTGTGCGGTACTTGAGGCTGCCCTTGCTCATGAGCAGATTGAAGGTGAAGCGTACGTCTTCGGCGCGTACGGGTTTACCGTCCGCGAAGGTGGCGCGAGGGTCGATCTCGAAGCGCAGCCAGGCGTCAGCGGGGCCGCGTTCCATGCGCCGGGCGATCAGGCCATAAACGGTATAGGGTTCATCGAAGGCGCGGACGGCGAGTGGCGCATACAGCCAGCCATCGACTTCGCTCACGCCGGTGCCTTTGTCGATGTACGGCAGGATATGGTCGAATTGCCCGATCTCGATGGCAGAACGCCGCAAGCTGCCGCCTTTGGGGGCTTCCGGGTTCACGTAGTCAAAATGCTGGAAGCTTTCGCCGTAACGCGGTGGTTCGCCATAAACGGTAAGGGCATGGCTGGGTGCGGCCTGCGCTGCAAGGCTTGCGCACAACAGCAGCAGGACCCCCAGAAAAAGCAAAAGCGGGTTTGCCCCAGAACAAGCCTGTATACGCAACGAGGTTGCAGACACAGGCCTGGCCTTGGGCAAACCCGCTTTCACCGGGCACATGATCAGCGCCTGGCGATCAGTCCTGGCGGCTGGTCACTTCCAGCAGGTGGTAGCCGAACTGGGTCTTGACCGGACCCTGCACGGTATTGACCGGAGCGCTGAACACGACGGTGTCGAATTCCTTGACCATCTGCCCCGGGCCGAACGAACCCAGGTCACCGCCCTGACGGCTGGATGGGCAGGTGGAGTTGGCTTTGGCGATTTCGGCGAAGTCGGCACCGCCTTCGATCTGGGCCTTGAGTTCGTTGCACTTTTCTTCGCTGCTGACCAGGATGTGGCGGGCGGTTGCACGGGCCATGGGTACTGCTCCTCGGGGTAAAAAACGCAAGCCTAGCGCACTTGTCCGGGCTGTGTCTCGCAAGCCTTGCCCGTTGTTTCACGAAGTTGCTGTGCGGCCTGTTGCAACAGGGTTTCGGTGCACGCCCAGCCAAGGCAGGCGTCGGTGACCGACACGCCGTATTTCAGCGCACCCTTGCCCAGTGCCTGGCAGCCGTCGAACAGGTGCCCCTCGATCATCATGCCGATCAGCGAATGGTCGCCTGCCAGGCGTTGCTGCAGCACATCGTTGAACACGGCCGGCTGGCGTGACGGGTCCTTGCCGCTGTTGGCATGGCTGCAGTCGACCATGATGCGTGCCGCCAGCCCGGCCTTCGCCAGCCCCTGACGGGCCAGGGCGATACTGTGGGCATCGTAGTTGGGGCCTTGATGGCCGCCGCGCAGCACCAGGTGGGTATGCGCATTGCCCAACGTCTCGATGATCGCGGGGTAGCCTTGAGCGTCCATGCCGAAGTGGCGGTGAGGGTGCGCAGCGCTGCGCATGGCATCGGTTGCGATAGCAACGCCGCCATCGGTGCCGTTCTTGAAGCCCACAGGCAGTTCCAACCCGCTGACCATTTCCCGGTGCACCTGCGATTCGGTAGTGCGCGCACCAATGGCTGCCCACGCCAGCACATCCTCGAAATAGCCGGCGGCCATGGGTTGCAGCAACTCGGTGGCCACCGGTAGCCCGCGTTCGATCATGCTCAGCATCAACCCGCGAGACAGCGCGATACCGGCGTGCATGTCATCGCTGCCATCGAGGTGCGGGTCGTAGGCCAGGCCTTTCCAGCCCACTGTGGTGCGGGGTTTTTCTACGTACGCACGCATTACCAGCAGCAGTTGGTCGCCCACCTGGCGGCTGAGGTTGGCCAGCCGGTCGGCGTATTCGAGCGCTGCGCGAGGGTCATGCAGGGAGCAGGGCCCGACGATCACCAGCAGGCGCTGATCATGGCCTTCCAGGATATCGCCGATGGCTTGGCGGTGGGCCTGGACTTGCTGGGCGAGGGTGTTGGCCAGCGGCATTTGCTGTTTGAGCAGGTGCGGGCTGGGCAGGCGCTTGCTGACGGTGGTATTGGCGGCGTGTGGCTGGGTCAGGGCGAGGCTGGTGGCTTGCATGGTGTAGGTTCCTTTGGGCGGACGGCGCGCGCGCCGTCGGCCCTATCGAGGTGTTCGACAGATCGTTGATAGGTTGTTGGCTGTAGCGACGCCACCTGTGCAGGACCGGTCGGAGGCGGCAGGCTGGCCCGAACGGGTATGGCTAAATCGCCAGGCGTAGGTGCAAGCGCGGTAATAGGTGACGTAGGTCATGGGGTTGTCCTGTGTGAATCGCTGATTTAAAAGGGCCTGAAAAGCAAAACCCCCGGTCGGGAAGCCGACCGGGGGTTGAGTGTTCTCATGTTCGGCGGCCCCTCGAAGGTGGGCGCCGTATGGGTATCGGCGCCTAGTGGCTAAACCAATACCCAAAGTAATAGCTGGCAGGTGCGACACAGCCGGCAACAGCCAGCACAGGGCGCAGGGTGCGGCCCATGGGGTTGGCGTGATTGCAGGTAGATGATGGCATGTTGCGCTCCAGTGAATGAGCCCGAGCTTACTTCAGGTGGCGCGGCTGATTCAATGGATAAATGCTATGGCCGTGATCAGTTGTAGAAATGCCAGTCACGATCACGGCCTGCACAAGGTTAGTGGCTGTCTTGATCTTCAGCGGTACCGCCGCTGGCGCCTGCACCAGACCCCGTGGCTTCACCGGTGCTGTTGGAGCCACCACTGGCGCCGTCATGCACGCCGGCGTTGCTGCTGTCGTTGTCGCGGCTGCTGCCGGGGGTGTTGACGCTGCTGCCTTCACCGGCGGTTTTACCACCGGATTGATCGGTTTTCGGGTGCATGTCGGTATTGGTGCTTTCGGTCGCGGCGTAGCTGGTACCGGCCAGGGTGGCCAGGGCGAAGGCGACGGACAGCGAGAGGCTACGGATGCGGATCATGGCAAAGCTCCTGTGCGGATGATCTGTCCTTGCTTGGGCAGGGCTGCGCACAGGAGGTGCCACTTGGGCGACGGATGGTCGTGGAAGGCGGGGCCGGCTTGCGGCCCCTAGTGCATCAGCGGGCGTCGCTGGGGGCAGCCTCGGCGGGCTCCAGCGGTGGGTGCTCCTGGGCGGCGTGCATGAGGTCTTCGGTGACACGCAGCTCGGCGCCGGTAGGCGAGAAGGTGGTCGAGGCCGTGAACGGGGCAGGATGCTCGGCGGCTGGCCGTTTGCCACGGCGCCACAGGAAAAACGCCACCATGAACAGGTTGACCACGGCAAAGGCCCAGAACAGGCCGGCTTCGCCAAATTCGGTCATCATCGGCGAAATCGCCACCGGTGCCATGGCCGAGCCCAGCGAGTTGATCAGCAGCAGGCCCTGGATCATGGGTACCAGCGCATCAGACGGCGCGCGGTCGGCGGCGTGGCTGACCGCCACCGGGTACAGGGTGAACACCCCGCCACCCAACAGGAACAACATGGCCGGCAGCAGGAACGAGTCCGACGGGAGGAACACCGTGACCAGCGCCAGCACTACGCACAGCCCTGCCAGGGCAATCAGTACATCCTGGCGATCCTTGCGGTCGGACCAGCGCCCGACGGGGTACTGCAGCAACATTGCACCCAGGATCACCCAGGCCATCATGTTGCCGACCTCGCCCACCTCCAGGCCGATGCGTTGCAGGTACAGCGGCAGCAGGGTGTAGATGCCTGCAATGGCCACGCCAGAGCCAAAACAGCCGACCAACCCGGAGGGCGCGACACCCAGCAGCTGCCGCGGTTTGAGCGGTTCCACCTGGTCCAACAGCGGCGATACCCGAGGCAGGATCACGATAGGCAGCACCGACAGGGCAGTCAGCACCCCCGCCAGCATGAACGGTGCGCTGTCACCCAGGCGGGTGATTTCGCCAAGCCCCGCCTGGGCCAGCACGCCCGCCCCGTAGAACGCGATCATGTACAAGGCCAGCAGGCGGCCGCGGATCTTGGCGTCACCGGCCAGCAGCAGCCAGCTTTCAATCACCAGAAACACGCCCACGGCCGCCCAGCCGTTGATCAGGCGCAACACCGACCACCAGGTGACATCGTAGAACAGGCCCTGCAGCAGGATGGTCGCGCCGATCAGCGAGGCGAAGCTGGTATAGGCGCGGATGTGGCCAATGCGCAGGATCAGCCGGTCGTTGAAGATGGCGCCCAGGGTCAGGCCGATGAAGTAGGTGGACGACACAATACCGATGGTGGTGGCGGACTCGCCGGCATCGCCCAGCCGCAGGGTGGTCAGGGAAGACATGAAGCCGTTGCCCAGGGCAATGATGAACAGCCCGAGCAGGGGCGCCAGCGCCATGGCCAGCAAACGCGGAGACATAGGTACCTCAGGTTGGATAAGCGGAATGTATGCCTTTGCGGACGCGCGCACGGTCTGGCCCGAAAGGGGGCGAGGGCTGCACGGATGGGACCTGGGCAAGACTCAACCGCTTGGCCATCAGGGAGAAGGCTGGGCGGGGAGGGTTGAGCCTATTTCACATGTGCGTTCATGTGGTCAGGCACGGACTCGGTCTTTGCTGCCGGTTGCCACCGTTCAAGGCGACGGGCGAAAAGGAAGCGCGATTCTACGGGCTTGCGCGGTTTTGCCCAAGGGGCCAGGGCCTGCGACGAGATGCCGCAGGCTGGGTTGGGCACGTCAATGTCTTGGGCAGGCATCCGCCGGCCGTTAACGGGCCGCCGATAACCTGCCGGGCTGCGGCATAATGCAGCACCCCCTGCAAGGAAGGCCCTTATGTTCGCTTCGCTGTTCGCGGTTCTGGCCCCGGTGTTCATCGTTGCCGGTATCGGTTTCGCCTGGGCCCGCGCCGGCCTGGAATACCCCACCACCTTCATCGCCCGCATTGTGATGATGGTCGGTACCCCGGCCCTGGTGTTGTCCACCCTTAGCCGCACCGAACTGGACCCCGGCGCGTTTACCAGCATGGCCCTGGCCTGCCTGCTGTGCACACTGGGCATGGCCATTGCCGCGCTGCTGGTGTGCCGGTTATCTGGCATGCACTGGCGGGTGCTGACGCCCGCCTTCATGTTCCCCAATACCGGCAACATGGGTCTGCCGATCAGCCTGTATGCCTTCGGTGAGCATGGCCTGGCGCTGGCGGTGGCCTTCTTCCTCACCTTGTCGATCGTGCAGTTCACCGTCGGCATGGCCATTTCCGGCACGGCCGCATCGCTCAAGGCCTTGCTGCGCAACCCCATTGTGATCAGCCTGGCGGGGGCAATGCCCATCATCTTTCTGGATGTCGAGCTACCGCGCTGGCTGGCCAACACCGCGGACCTGCTCGGTGGCATGACCATCCCGCTGATGCTGCTCACGTTGGGGGTATCGCTGGCCAGCATCCGCCTGCAGCATGTGCGCAGCGGGCTGGTGTTGGGCGGCCTGCGGATCGTGCTGGGCGCCGGCATGGGTTGGGCGGTGGGTACGCTGCTGGGGCTGCAAGGCCTGGAGCGAGCGGTGCTGGTGGTGCAATCGGCCATGCCGGTGGCCGTGTTCAATTACCTGATGGCGGTGCGCGCCAACCGGGAGCCCGAGCAGGTGGCCAACCTGGTGATGTGTTCCACGGTATTGTCCTTTGCCTGGCTGCCGGCGGTGCTCGCCTGGTGGATGTAGGCGCTACTGGTCGCCGTTGGTATCGATACTGACCACAACCGACATGCCCGGGCGCAGGTGCCGGGCCTGGGGCTGGTCAGGGTCGACGGTAATCCGTACCGGGATGCGCTGGGCGATCTTGACGAAGTTACCGGTGGCGTTGTCCGCCTGCAGCAAGGCGAATTCAGAACCGGTGGCTGGCGAGATCTGCTGGATGTGGCCATGCAGCTTGAGGTGGTTCAAGGCATCGACGGTGAAGCTCGCCGGTTGGCCGATACGCACGTCGGCCATCTGGGTTTCTTTCATGTTGGCGATGACCCACAAGGTGTCCGGCACCAGCGCCATCAGTTGCGCCCCTGAGTTCACATAGGCCCCTAGCCGTGTGCCGATCTGCCCCAGCTGGCCGTCCCGCGGTGCGGTGACCCGGGTGTTGTCCAGGTCGATGCGCGCCAGGGCGACAGCAGCCTTGGCATTTTCCACCGCAGCCTCCAGTGCGGCGCGGTTGACCACCACCGTCTCGCGGTCCTGCCGGGCGATTTCCAGGGCCGCCTTGGCTTGGGCCAGGCTGGCGACCGCAGCCGCTTCGCTGGCACGGGTAACGTCCAGGTCACGGCGCGATACCGAACCATCCGTCACCAGCGCCTGGTTGCGGGCAAGGTCTGCCCGGGCCTTGGTCACCTGCGCTGCGGCATCGCCGATGGCCGCCTGGCGCTGGGCGATGGTGGCTTCGGCACTTTTGCGTTGCTGGGCGTTATTGGCCAGCGCCGCCTCTTGCTGCTGCTGTTGCGCAATGGCTTGAGCCAGGCGCTGGATATAGATGCGGTCGTCCAGTTGCACCAGCAACTGCCCGGCCTTCACGTGCTGGAAGTCCTGCACCGGCACATCGACGATGTAACCACTCAGTTGTGGCCCGATGAGGGTGACCTGGCCACGCACCATGGCGTTCTCGGTGCTTTCGATGGCGCTGCTGAATGGCGGCAGGCGCCAGGCGTACAGCACCACCAGCACGCCCGCCAGCGCCACGCAGGCAAAGGTAACCGCCGACATCACCCGCACCCGCCGCGAGCGCCCGGGGCTGGTGGGTTCACTGGGCGGGGCGGTGCCCTCCGGGGCTTCGGCGATGGCTGTGGTGGTGGTGGTGCGGGTATCGTCGGTCATCAGGTGGTTGCGCCGGAGGTGGAGTCGTTAAGGCTGGCCTGGCGCTTGCTGTACCACAGCCAGGTGCCGCGGATGCAAATCCAGACCATGGTCAGAATAGCGATACTGCCGATCAGCATGAACACATCGTTGTAGGCCATTACATTGGCTTCACGGGTGGCGGCGCTGGCCAGCTGGCGCAAACCGGCTTCGGTGCGCAGGGCCGGGTCGGCGAGGATGTGCGCATAGGCGGCGCCACCGCTTTGAACCCGCGCGCTCACCAGCGGTTCCACGGCGCTCAGGTGGTCCATGAGGTGGCTGGAGTGGAATTTTTCTCGCCAGATCTGGAAGGTGCTCAGCAGTGCGGCGCCAATCAGGCCACCCAGGTTGTTGCAGATACCGAACAGCACCGAAAAACTCACCAGGTTGCGCGGGTTGGCGCGTACATGGCTGATGCCCAGCACCATGGACGGCCCCAGGAAGAACGTACTGCCGAACGCCAGCAGGAACTGGCTGAAATACATCTGTGCCGGCCGTGTGAGGTTACTGGATGAGCTGTCCATGAAGGCGCCAATGGCCATCGCCAGCAGCGATATCAAAAGCGGCAGTATCAAGTGATTGGGCGAGATGGTCAGGGCGCTGGTGGCAAGCCCGGCTACGGCCCCCAGCAGCATGATCCAGTACAGGGTGCGCATCTGCTCGCTGCCCATGTTGAGCATCTGCAGAAAACCCACCGCGCCGGTGGACTGCTCGGACGTGACCATGCGGATCAGAATAACGCACAGCCCCAGGCGGATGATTGCGCCGCTGCCCAGCCAGCGGGTCATCAGCAGCGGGTTCTGGCGGTTGTGCTCGATGGCGAGCCCGCTGAAGATCAAGGCAATGGCACCCGCCAGCGCCATGCCGATCCACGGTGCATCCAGCCACCAGTCGATACGCCCCAACGACAGCGCGGCGCAGAGCAGGGCGGTACCACTGGCCATCAGGGCAAAGGTGAGGAAATCCAGGGGTTCAAAGGTTTTGAAGCGGTCGCCCGGCGGCAGCTTCAACAGCAGCACACAACCCAGGGCGGCCAGCGCCAGGCCCAGCTCGAACAGGTACAGCCCGCGCCATTCGCCAATCAGCAGCAGGTCTTCCGAGAAGATGCGCGCCAGCGGCAAAGCCAGCTGCGAGGCGCCCAGCCCCAGCACAATCGACTTCAGCCGCCACTTTGCCGGGAAGGCCTGAATCATGTAGTACAGCCCCAGCGAGGTGAGCGCCGCGCCCACCATGCCGTGGGCCGCCCGCACGGCGATGGCCGAGTTGAGGTCGTTGACCAGCAGGTGGGCGAAGGTGACCACTGCATAAAGCACCAGAAACACTTCGGTGAATGCCCGCAGGCCGAACTGCTGGCGAAATTTCACCAGCAGCAGGTTCATGGACACCGTGGTCATCACATAGGCTGCCGGCAACCAGGCCATCTCGGCGGTGGTCGCACCCAGCGCACCTTGCAGAAATACCAGGTTGGCGGTGACCAAGGCGTTCCCCAGGCCACCGGTGATCGCTACCAGCAGGCCCACCAGGCCATAAGCCAGGCGTTTGCCCGGTGCGTGCAGGGGGGTGGAGGGCGAGCCGGGCAGCACGGGCTTTTCGTGGGGCAACCAGTCGCGAGGGGCGTATTTGTCCATGGTGTGTTACAGCGCCTTGGCCAGAAATGCTGCAGTGCGGCTGCCGTCGCAGCGGGCTACGTGCTGCGGCGTGCCGCACGCTACCACCTTGCCCCCAGCATCGCCGGCACCCGGCCCGATATCGATCACCCAATCGCTTTGCGCTACCACGCGCATGTCATGCTCGACCACCACCACGCTATGCCCGCCGTCCACCAGCCGGTTCAACTGCACCAGTAGGCGGTCGCTGTCCTGCGGGTGCAGGCCGTTGGTGGGCTCATCCAGCACGTACAACGTCGCGCCGCGTGCCGTGCGTTGCAGCTCGGTGGCCAGCTTGATCCGTTGGGCCTCCCCGCCGGACAGCTCAGTCGCTGGCTGGCCCAGGCGCAGATAGCCCAGGCCGATATCCTGCAACACCTGCAAGCAGCGCCGCACGGGGGGCTGCTCGGCAAACGCCTGCAGGGCCTGGTCTACCGTCAGTTGCAACACCTGGGCGATGTTCATGCCCTGCCAGGTCACTGACAGGGTTTCGGGGTTGTAGCGGGCCCCATGGCAGGTGGGGCAGGGCGCGTACACGCTGGGCATGAACAGCAGCTCGACGCTGACGAAACCTTCCCCCTCGCATGTGGGGCAACGGCCCTTGGCCACATTGAAGGAGAACCGCCCGGCGTCGAACCCCTGCGCCTTGGCCTGTTCAGTGGCGGCGAACAGCTTGCGCACATTGTCGAACAAACCGGTGTACGTCGCGAGGTTGGAGCGGGGTGTGCGGCCGATGGGTTTCTGGTCCACCTGCACCAGGCGCTTGATGCTGCCAAGGCCTGCACTCACATGGCCGCTGCTGGCCTGTTCCGGTTCATCTTCCAGGCTCTGTTCCGAGGGGGCGCCGGCAGGTTCACCCTGGCCCAGGTGTGCGCTCACCAGCTCCAGCAACGCCTGGCTCACCAGGCTCGATTTGCCCGAGCCCGAAATACCTGTCACCGAGGTAAAACAGCCCAGCGGGAAGGCTGCACTCAGGTCGGCAAGGTTGTTGCGGGTCACCCCTTCGAGGGTCAGCCAGTCCTTGGCCTGGCGGCGCTCAGGGCTGGCCTTGGTCTGCTCGCCGAACAGATAGGCCGCCGTGCACGACGCCTTCACCTGTGCCAGCCCTTGTGGTGGGCCGCTGTACAGGATATTGCCGCCGTTCTCCCCGGCCGCAGGGCCTACATCCACCAGCCAGTCAGCGCGGCGCATGGTATCCAGGTCGTGCTCTACCACATACACGGAGTTGCCTGCCTGCTTGAGCCGCACCAGGGCATCGAACAAGGCTTCGCTGTCGGCCGGGTGCAACCCCGCAGAGGGCTCGTCCAGTACGTAGACCACGCCGAACAGCTGTGAGTTGAGCTGGGTGGCCAGGCGCAGGCGTTGCAGCTCGCCAGACGACAACGTGGGGGTGCTGCGCTCCAGTGCCAGGTAGCCCAACCCCAGGTCGAGCAGGGTTTCGATGCGCTCCAGCACTTCATGGGCGATCCGTTGCGCGGCCAGGCGCTTCTCTACGGTCAGTTCGCCGTGTTGTGTCAGGTAGTCGGACGCAGCCACCTTGCGCAACAGGTGCGCCAGTGCCTGCAAGGGCAGTTGCGACAGCTCGGCGATGTCCAGCCCGGCGAACGTCACACCCAGTGCCTCGCGCTTGAGACGCTTGCCGCCACAGGCAGGGCAGGGGCTTGGGCGCATGAAACGGGCGACGCGTTTACGCATTTGCGCGCTCTGGGAATGCATGAACGTATGTAGCACATAGCGCCGGGCGCCCATGAACGTGCCCTGGTAGCTCGGTTCCTGCTTGCGTTCCAGTGCCGCGCGGGTCTGTGCAGGTGTCAGGCCGGCGTACACCGGCGCGGTGTGCGTTTCTTCGGTGAACAGTATCCAGTCCCGTTGCGCCTGTGGCAGGTCGCGCCAGGGCACATCCACGTCATAACCCAGGGTCACCAGGATGTCGCGCAGGTTCTGCCCTTGCCACGCCATGGGCCAGGCGGCCACGGCCCGTTCGCGGATGGTCAGCGACGGGTCCGGCACCAGGGTGGCTTCGTTGACCTCGTACACCCGCCCGAGGCCATGGCAGTCAGGGCAGGCGCCCTGGGGTGTGTTGGCAGAAAAATCCTCGGCATACAGCATCGGCTGCCCGGCCGGATACTGCCCGGCCCGCGAATAGAGCATGCGGATGGAACTGGACAGGGTGGTCACGCTGCCGACCGAAGACCGTGCGCTGGGCGTGCCGCGTTGCTGTTGCAGGGCAACTGCCGGGGGCAGGCCGTCGATGGCATCCACGTCCGGCACACCCACCTGGTCGATCAGGCGGCGGGCGTAGGGCGCCACGGACTCGAAATAACGGCGCTGGGCTTCGGCGTACAACGTGGAAAATGCCAGCGACGACTTGCCCGAGCCAGATACGCCCGTGAACACCACCAGGGCGTCACGTGGGATGTCTACATCAATGTTCTTGAGGTTGTGCTCGCGGGCGCCGCGCACCTGGATGAAACCGCTAGGGGGGAGGGGGCGTGGTGTCATCGGGGCAGTCTTTGGCGGTAAGGTGAATTTACGTTACCAGTAAAGTCGATGGAGTACAGCATCCACCCTGCGCAGATTAAGCGCGTACCAGCCCTTGCCTTCGTGGGTGTTGGTGCATACGACAACGCCCGCGATGGCAAGAGGCTTCGCGGGCGCCGTTGTTAAAGCATGCAGGGGTTACTTCAGGTTGCGAATCGTCAACACCGAATCCCGGTTGATTTTCTGAGGCTTACCATCCAGCAATTTGAACTCAAAGAAGCCACTCTGCTTGTCGTACTTCGGCGTATCCAGTGTTTGCAGCTCGCGACCGTCTTTGAGGATCATCGAGGAAGGTGTTGCGCATCCGGCCAGAAGGCACAGGCCCACGGTGACGAAGATGCGTTTGAGCGAATTCATGACAAGGCTCCAGGTGTGAAATGTGACCCGTTAGGGGATCGTTGAACTTCAGATCCAACCCAGCCAGCTCCAGTACGTGCTGGCAAACACCAGCAACAGCACATAGCCAACCAGGGTGACGAGTATACCGACACGGGCGAATTGCTTGGGGTTAAAGGTGTCGGTGCCCAGGCAGACCATGTTCTGCGGGGCGTTGATCGGCAGGATGAAACCAAAGCTCACGGCAAAGCCGAGCAGCATGGTCATGCCGACCCGGCTGAATTCGCTGGGTAGTGTAAGCAGCACGGCCATGAGGATCGGCAGCAGCGCCGAGGTGAGTGCGGTGGCGCTGGCAAAGCCCAGGTGAATGACGATCAGGAAGGCGCTGAGTATCGCGAACACGCCCAGGGGTGAAATGCTGTCGAGCCCGGTGTGGCTGACCACTTGTGCGCCGAGCCACTGGCCGGCCTGCGTGGTCAGCAGTGCGGTGCCCAGGCTGATACCTACACCGAACACGATCACCGTGCCCCACGGGATGCGCGACTGCACGTCTTTCCAGGTCATCACGCCAAAACGGGGCAACAGCAGGATAACCAGCCCGGCATAGGTGGTGGTCGTGGTGTCCAGCGCATGCAACCTGCCTTCAGTGGCCCAGGCCAGCAACAGCAGCAGCGAAACCATGCCCAGGCGCTTCTGCGCGGCGGTCATGGGGCCGAGCTCGGCCAGGCTCTGTTTCACGGCGTCCAGGCCGCCTGGCACGCTGTCGCTCTCGGGCGGCAGCAGTTTCAGCACCACCACGATCAGCACCACCGACATGATCACTGCCCAGGGTGCGCCGGCAACCAGCCAGTCAATCCACGACACGCGCTGGCCGAGCATCTTGTCCATGAAGCCTACGGTCAGCAGGTTCTGCGCCGCGGCGGTCTGAATGCCGACGTTCCAGATGCTGGTGCCCTGGGCAACGATGATCATCAGGCCGGCGGCGATGTGCGAGCGTTTGGCTACGCCAAAGGCAGCGATGACGCCCATCATGATGGGCACTACGCAGGCGCTGCGGGCCGTTGCGCTGGGCACCACCAGGCTCAACAGCACGATCACCAGCATGGCGCCGAACAGAATGCGCCGGGTGCTGGCGCCGACCTTGGTCAGGGTGACCAGGGCGATGCGTTTGTCCAGGCCTGTGTGGGTCATGGCCGCCGCGATGAACAGCGCGCCGACCACCAGCGCCAGGGCGGGGTTGGAAAAACCGCTCAAGGCCATCGACACGCCGGCCGATGAGCCATAGATGACGGTGGGGTCCTGCAGGGTCGGCGCCATGCCAATCAAGACCGCCATGAGTGAGGTGATCATGATGGCACTGGCTTCGTAGGATACCGCCTCGGTCACCCACACCGTCACCGCGAATGCCAGTATTGCCAGCATCCGCTGCCCGGCGACCGGTAATGCTTCGGGCAGTGGCAGGCACAGTACGATCACCATGGCCAGCACCGCGACTATCAGTCCAGGCGGAAAACGTAGCGGCTGTGGCGCGGTGGCGGGTGAGGCACGTTCACTCATGGGATTCTCGCAGTACAGTTAAGAGATTCGAGCGCGCGTGGCTGCGCAGCTCCCACTCACTGACGGTATGCCGCGCCCCAGTGACGCACTGCTTCAATGGCAACGTCTTCAGCACTGCCGCCAGTCAACGCCAGAATACGCTCGCTGGCATGCTCGCTCTTGATGTCGATCAGCTGGTTCGGCAACTTGCGTAGGCCCTTTGGCGTGGCAGACAGCGCATCCGTCAGCTCGCCTCAACGCGTTTGGCCAACAACGCCCACAAAGCTGGCGCTTCAAAATCGTCAATCACCAACCCCGCACCCGCAGCCATCAACCGCTCCGGCGTCTGCGTGGTCGCAACCCCCACCGTGAAAATGCCTGCTGCATGTGCCGCCGCGATCCCGGGCAGGGAGTCTTCGAAGGCCAGAGCCTGACCCGCTTCGGCGTTCAGGTGCTGCAAGCCGGTGAGGTAGGGCAGGGGGTCGGGTTTGGGGCGGGCCAGTTCGTCTGCCACCACCACGTGCTGGAAACGTTCGGCCAGGCCCATGGCCCCCAGCATGTGCTGCGCATTCAGGCGGGGTGCGTTGGTGACCACGCAGATGCCCATGCCTGACGTGTTGGCGTAATCCAGCAGGCGCAGCAAGCCAGGCAGGGGTTGCAGCGCCGGCGAAAGGCTGCGGAACAGGGCCTCCTTGCGGTCGGCCAGCGCTTGGCATTGCTCAGGGCTGGCACCGGCAAACAATTCGGCGAACAGCTGGCCGTTGGCGCGGCCGCTGACCTGGGCATCGAACTGGGCCTGGGTGAGTTCGCGGCCATCGTGCTCGTTCAGCAACTGGCGAAAAGCCTGCAAGTGCAGGGTGTCGGTGTCGGTCAGGGTTCCGTCGAGGTCGAACAGCAGGGCGGTGAGCATGGGCAATCCAGTGGTGAACGCATGAGCTTCAGGATCATAACCAAACCTGACGACGAAGGGGGCTGTTCAGTGTGCTACGAAAAGAGTACAAATGTGCTCCATGGACAATCTCACCCCCAAACGCCGCGCCATTTTCGAATTCATTCGGGCGCGCATCACCGAACAAGGCCAGCCGCCTAGCCTGGCGGACATTGCCGTGCACTTCGGTTTTGCCTCGCGCAGTGTCGCGCGCAAGCACATAACCGCCCTGTGCCAGGCCGGTTACATCGACGTCACCCCCAACCAGGCCCGGGGCATCCGCCTGGCGCAGCCGGCACGCCGCCCGGAAATCCTCGAGCTGCCGGTATTGGGCCAGGTGGCTGCGGGTGCGCCCATTGGCCCGGACCTTGGCTTCCACGAGCAGCTGCTGCTGGACCCGAGCCTGTTCCGGCGCACGCCCGACTACCTGCTCAAGGTGCGTGGCGACTCGATGATCGGCGACGGGATTTTTGACGGCGACCTGGTTGGCATTCGCCAGCAGGGCGACGCCCGCGACGGGCAGATCGTGGTCGCCCGGCTGGACGGCGAGGTCACCATCAAGCGCCTGCAGCGCCTGGGTGAGGGCTATCGCCTGCTGCCCCGCAACCCCGCCTATGCGCCAATCGACGTGCAGCCTGGCCAGGAGTTCTTCATCGAAGGCATCTTCTGCGGCCTGCTGAGGCGCGACTGATGGGCGCTGTCGTCGATCTGGACCGGCTGCTCGACCAGCGTCGGGTATGGCGTGGGCGCCAGGCACAGGTACAACCCAGGGCATTGCAGCCAACCGGGCATGCCCGGCTGGACGAACGTCTACCGGAAGGTGGCTGGCCGGCTGCGGCCCTTACCGAGCTGCTGTTGGCCAGCCCCGGCTGTGGTGAGTTGCAGTTGATGTGGCCCGCCATGGCACGGCTCACCGCCGAAGGTGGGCGTGTGGTGTTGGTGGCACCGCCGTTCATCCCGTTTGCCCCGGCCTGGCAGGCGGCCGGCATTGATTTGCGTTGGCTGGTACAGGTAGATGCCGAGCAGGCAGACACCCTGTGGGCGGCCGAACAATGCCTGCGCTCAGGCAGCTGCGCGGCGGTGGTGTGCTGGCCCGAGCGGGCTGATGATCGGGCCCTGCGGCGCCTGCAGGTGGCGGCCGAAACTGGCCAGGCACTGGCGTTTGCCTGCCGGCCGCACCAGGCGCAGCTGAATGCATCGCCCGCTGCCTTGCGCATCGCCATCGACACACGGCCAGCGCAATGGCGGGTGATCAAAAGCCGTGGGGGCATGCCGCCTGCCGTGCCCATCGCCTGCCCCGGGCAGGGGTGATGCCGCATGCTTTGGGCCTGCATCGTGTTCCCGCAATTGGCGCTGGACAGCATCCTGCGCGAGCGCGACGACCCTGATACGCCGTTGGTGCTGCTGGGCGGCCCCGCCCAAAGGCGGGTACTGCAAGCGGTAAACCCGGCAGCGGCTGCACTGGGCCTGCGGGCGGGGCAAACCCTGACGGCGGCACGGGCCTTGGCTGAGGCCTTCACCTGCCTCGAGGTGGATGCCAAACGCATTGATGCCCTGCAGCAGTTGCTGGCTGCCTGGGCCTATCGGTTCAGCGCCCAGGTCAGCCTGCATTACCCCCGGGCACTGCTGCTGGAGGTGGGGTCAAGCCTTAAGCTGTTCGGCCCCTGGCCCGCGTTTCAGGCACGCTTGCGCGAGGAACTGGCCGCGCTGGGCCTGCGTCAGCGCATCGTGCTGGCCAGCAACCCGGTCGCCGCGCGCATACTGGCCAATGCTCATGATGGCCTGGCGGTCAGCGATGCAGACGCCACGCGCATGGCGCTGTTGAGCATGCCGGTGCAACGGCTTGGGCTGCCAGCCGACGCCGCCGAAGCGTTCGCCCGCATGGGCCTGAAGCAGCTGGGCCAGGTGTTGGCGCTGCCCCGTAGCACCCTGGCCAGGCGCTTTCCTGCCCAGGTGCAACTGCACCTTGACCAGTTACTGGGCCTGCGCAGCCTGGGGCTGGACTTTTATCAGCCCCCAGACCGCTTCGAAACCCGGCTGGAGCTGAATTTCGACGTGGCGTCACACCAGGCGCTGCTGTTCCCCCTGCGGCGCATGCTCAATGACCTGGCCGCCTTCCTGGCGGGGCGTGACTGCGGTGTGCAACGTTTTCGCGTGTACCTGGAGCATGCCCAGGGCGCCGATACCGAGCTCGACGTCGGCCTGCTGGCCGCCGAGCGTGACGCCGGCATGCTCCTGGAGCTGGCCCGTGGTCGCCTGGAGCCACTGCGCCTGCCGGCCCCGGTGCGTAACCTGCGCCTGGTGGCAGATGACCTACCCCCATTTGTGCCCCAGCACCAGGCCTTGTTCGCCCCCCGTGCCCAGCAGCTACAACCTTGGGAGCAACTGCGCGAGCGCCTGCGTGCACGCCTTGGCGATGAAGCCGTCAAGGGGCTGCTTGCCGCCGCCGATCACCGGCCCGAGCATGCCTGGCAGGCGGTTGAGCAGGGGGCCCTGGGCAACATGCCGGTCGCACCGGGCAGTCGCCCGGGCTGGCTGCTGGCCACGCCCACGGTGCTCGACGGCCTGGCGTATCAGGTGCAGGGGCAGGCCGAGCGCATAGAGTCCGGCTGGTGGGATGGGGGTGACGTGCGCCGCGACTATTACCGCATAGAAACCCGTGAAGGCCTGCGCGGCTGGGCCTACCGTGACCTCAGCCAGGGTGGCCCGTTGTGGCTGCAAGGCTGGTTTGCATGAGCATCACGGGGTATGCCGAACTGCACTGCCTGAGCAACTTCAGCTTCCAGCGTGGGGCTTCCAGTGCTGATGAGCTGTTCAGGCGTGCACGTGAGCTAGGTTATGAGGCGCTGGCCATCACCGATGAGTGCACGCTGGCGGGCATCGTGCGTGCCTGGCAGGCGGCCAAACAGCATCAATTGCGGCTGATCGTGGGGAGTGAAGTGCAGGTGCACGACGGCCCCAAGCTGGTGTTGCTGGTGCAGGACCTGGCCGGCTACCAGAACCTGTGTGCCCTCATTACACGCGCGCGGCGGCGAGCCGCCAAAGGCCAGTACCAGCTGTTGCGTGACGACCTGCAAGCGCACGCCTACGGCCTGCTTGCCTTGTGGGTTCCTGATGAAACCAGCGACGCAGCCACCGGGCAGTGGCTCCAGGGTTTGTTCGACCAGCGCCTGTGGCTGGCCGTGCACATGCACCGCGACCACGACGATGCCCAGCGGCTGCAGCGCCTGCTAGCCCTGGCGCGCATGCTGGGCATCGCTGCGGTTGCCTGCGGTGATGTGCACATGCACATACGCGGTCGGCGCGCGTTGCAGGACTGCATGACGGCCATTCGGCAGCACTGCACCGTTGCCGAAGCGGGGCGGTTCCTATTCGCCAACGGCGAACGGCATTTGCGTGCTCAAGAGCAGCTCACTGAGCTCTATCCGGCCGATCTGCTCGCTCATACCGTGGCTATAGCGCAATGCTGCCACTTTGACTTGAGCGAACTGCACTACACCTACCCCCAGGAACTGGTGCCAGGCGGCCATACGCCGGCGAGCTGGTTGCGCCACCTGTGCGAGCAGGGCTTGCCGCTGCGCTGGCCCACAGGGCCGACCGCCAAGGTGCGGGCCGTGCTGGAGCGGGAGCTGGGCCTGATCGAAGAACTGGGCTACGAAAGCTACTTTCTTACGGTGCACGACATCGTCGCCTTTGCCCGCAGCCAGCACATCCTCTGCCAGGGCCGGGGTTCGGCGGCCAACTCGGTGGTGTGTTTCGTACTGGGCATCACCGAGCTGGACCCGATGGAACACCGCCTGCTGTTCGAGCGGTTCCTGTCCCGTGAGCGCAACGAGCCGCCCGACATCGATGTGGATTTCGAGCACGACCGCCGCGAGGAAGTGATCCAATACGTGTTCCGTCGCTACGGCAGGCACCGCGCGGCGTTGACGGCAGTGGTCAATACCTATCATGCAGCCGGTGCCGTGCGGGATGTGGCGCGGGTGCTGGGGTTGCCCGCCGACCAGGTGGATGCCCTGGCCAAGTGTTGCGGGCGCTGGACCGACCGCATCCCCGACCCGCAACGCCTGGCGGAGGCGGGTTTCGATGCCGCCAGCCCGTCGCTGCGCCGGGTACTGGTACTGGCCGGCGAGCTGATCGGCTTCCCTCGCCATCTGTCGCAGCACCCCGGCGGCTTCGTGATCTCCCAGCAGCCACTGCACCAGCTGGTGCCCGTGGAAAACGCAGCCATGGCCGAGCGCACGGTGATCCAGTGGGACAAGGACGACCTGGATATGGTCGGCCTGCTCAAGGTCGACGTGCTGGCCCTGGGCATGCTCAGTGCCCTGCGCCGGTGCTTCGACCTGCTGTACCAGCACAGGGGCCGCACGCTTACCCTGGCCACCATCCCCCCGGAGGACCCAGCCACCTACGCCATGATCAGCCGGGCGGAGACCATGGGCGTGTTCCAGATCGAGTCGCGTGCGCAAATGGCGATGCTGCCGCGGCTGAGGCCACAGACGTTCTACGATCTGGTCATCGAAGTGGCCATCGTGCGCCCCGGCCCGATCCAGGGCGACATGGTGCACCCCTACCTGCGCCGCAGGCTGCAACAGGAGCCTGTCACCTACCCATCGCCCAAGTTGAAGGAAGTGTTCGAACGAACCCTGGGTGTGCCGTTGTTCCAGGAGCAGGTGATGGAGCTGGCCATGGTTGCCGCCGACTACAGCCCCGGCGAAGCAGACCAGTTACGCCGCAGCATGGCCGCCTGGAAGCGCCATGGGGGCCTGGAACCGCACCGTGAGCGCCTGCTGCAGGGCATGTTGCGCAACGGTTACGAGGTGGCCTTTGCCGAACGCATCTTCGAGCAGATCAAGGGCTTTGGCAGCTACGGCTTCCCCGAGTCCCACGCCGCCAGTTTCGCCCTGCTGTGTTACGCCAGCAGTTGGCTGAAGTGCCACGAGCCGGCCATTTTCACCTGTGCCCTGGTCAACAGCTGGCCGATGGGCTTCTACAGCCCCGACCAGTTGCTGCAGGAGGCCCGTCGCCAGGGGATCGACGTGCGCCCGGTGGATGTGTGCCACAGCCACTGGGATTGCAGCCTTGAGCCTTGCCCGCAGGGCGTGTTGGCCATCCGCATGGGGTTGCGCCTGGTCCGTGGCCTGGCCGAGGACGATGCGTTGAGGCTGGAGCAGGCGAGGGCACAGCAACCTTGGCGAGATGTAGAGGACCTGTGCCTGCGCGCTGCACTGGGCAGCCGCGCCCGTGCGCACCTGGCTGACGCCGGTGCCTTGCGCTCGCTGGCGCGCCACCGGCACCAGGCCCGTTGGGAAGTGGCCGCCGTGCAGGCGCAGTTACCCCTGTTCGCGAACGTGCAAGCAGCACCGGAAGCGCGGGTTGAGCTGCCCGCGCCAACGGTGGGCGAAGACCTGGTGGCAGACTACCAGGCCCTCGGCACCACCCTGGGCCCGCACCCGCTGACGCTGCTGCGTTCACGGCTACGCGCACTGGGCTGTCGCAGCTCCGGTGAGCTGGCGGGTGTGGAGCACGGTGATGCCATTGCCATGGCGGGGCTGGTGGTGGGCCGGCAGCGCCCGCAAACCGCCAGCGGCGTCACATTCGTTACACTGGAAGATGAACACGGCATGGTCAATGTGGTGGTATGGCGCGACCTGGCCGAACGGCAGCGGCGGGCCCTGGTGGGCTCGCAGCTGCTCAAGGTCAGCGGGCGGCTGGAGCAGGAAAATGGCGTGCGGCACCTGGTCGCCCGGCGGCTGGAGGATGTCAGCCAGTTGCTGCAGGGCTTGGATGTGCGCAGCCGCGACTTCCACTGACCGCCACTGCAGGCCGCCCGCCAACGCGGGTTCACACCATCGCCAGGCGCTGTTTGCGTACCGGGCCCGGGAAGGCCTGGTCAATCGCTTGTAGATCCTCTTGGGTCAAGGCGAGTTGCCCGGCACCGGCATTGAGCCTTACGTGCTCTGGCGCAACCGCCTTGGGGATGGCCACAACCGTGTCGTGCCGCGTTACCCAGGCCAGGCACACCTGTGCGGGTGTGGCGCCGTGCCTTTCAGCGACCTGGCGCAGTACCGGGTGCTGCAACAATTGCCCGGCCTGGGCCAAGGGGCAGTAGGCCATGATCGGCATGGCGTGCTGTGCGCACCATGGCAGCAGGTCGAACTCGATGCCGCGCTGCGCCGGGTTGTACAGCACCTGATCAGTAGCGCAGCCCGTGCCGTGCAGTTCCTGAAGGTCATTCATATCGAAGTTGGACACGCCCCAACGGCGGATCTTGCCTTGCTCGCGCAGGCGCTCGAAGGCTTCGACCGTTTCTTCCAGCGGGTGCTGGCCTGCCCAGTGCAGCAGGTACAGGTCGATGCAGTCAGTGCCCAGCCGCGCCAGGCTGCGCTCGCACGCTGCCGCCATGCCGCGCCTGCTGGCGTTGTGCGGGTACACCTTGCTGACCAGAAACACTTGGTCGCGCCGGCCGACCAGCGCCTGCCCGACCACCTGCTCGGCCCCGCCCTCGGCATACATTTCAGCGGTATCGATCAGGGTCATGCCCAAGTCGATGCCTTGCTGCAAGGCCCGCACTTCTGCAGTTTTCTGCGCCGGGTCTTCCCCCATGTACCAAGTGCCTTGGCCAATGCAGGGCACCTGTTGGCCTGCCAGTGTCACGTTACGCATGTCACCTCCGGTATTTGGGTAGTGGAAAGCAGCACCTCGAGCAGCGCTTGCGCTGCGGTAGACAATTTGTGTTCGCTCAGGGCGATCACGCCGATACGTCGCTCGACCGTGGGCTGCACCAATGGCACACAACAGGCGCCCAGCTCCTGCATCTGGTTGATGCACAGCGCCGGCACCGCACTCACCCCCAGGCCGCTGGCCACCATCCGCCCTACGGTAGACAGTTGGTGGCTTTCAAACGCCACCGCCAACCGGCCATGCTGCGCCGCCACGTTCTGCTCCATCAGCAGCCGTACCGCCGACGGGCGTTGTAGGGCGACGAAATCTTCCGCCATCAGTTGCGCCCAACTGACCTGGGCCAAACGGGCCAACGGCGATTCGGCGGGCACCACCGCCACGAAGCGGTCCATGTACAGCGGGTGGAAATTCAGCCCATCGACATTGTCGGGTTCAAAGCCAATGCCCAGTTCGACGCGGCGATGGCGCACCAGTTCCTGTACCTGCTCGTTGATCACGTCGTGCACGGTCACGTTCACTTTCGGGTAACGCTGGCGGAATACCTTCAAGGAGTGGGGCAGCAGGTTGCCGGCAAAGGAGGGCATGGCCGCAACGGACACCCGGCCCAGTTGCAGGGTGAAACGCTGGCGGAGCATTTCTTCGGTGTCATCCCAGTCGGCCAGCAGGCGCCGGGCCAGCGGCAGCAGCACCTCGCCTTCGGCCGTAAGGCTGACGCTGCGCGTGGTGCGGGTGAGCAGGGCGCCCCCCAGGTTTTCTTCCAGGGCTTTGATGGTAAGGCTCAGCGCCGGTTGTGAAATGTGCAGGTGCTCCCCGGCCTGGGCGAAGCTCTGGAACTTGGCCACGGTGACGAAGGCACGCAGCTGTTTGACATTCATGGGGCTCGCCTATGCTTTGATTTGCAAACGTTATCAATCGATGACGAAAACAAAATTAACAAATCAGTTGCTTGCGGTGAAGATGTGTACACACGCTCACCGACAGCCTCGTCGGTTCTACAACTACAAAAGGCGGATCAGCATGGCCGGACTGGACAAGCGCGTTGCAACTTACGAACAGGCCCTCGAAGGCCTGACCGATGACATGACGGTACTGGCCGGTGGGTTTGGCCTGTGCGGTATTCCCGAAAACCTTATCCAGGAAATCAAGCGCCGCGGCGTCAAAGGCCTGACCGTGGTTTCCAACAACTGCGGTGTGGATGGCTTTGGCCTGGGTGTTTTGCTCGAGGGCCATCAGATTCGCAAGATGATTGCCTCTTATGTGGGTGAAAACGCCGAGTTCGAACGCCAACTGCTTAGCGGCGAGCTGGAGGTGGAGCTGACCCCCCAGGGCACCCTTGCCGAAAAAATGCGCGCCGGCGGCGCTGGCATCCCTGCCTTCTTCACCGCCACCGGCTACGGCACCCCAGTTGCCGAAGGTAAGGAGGTGCGCGAATTCAACGGCCGCAAGTACATCCTGGAAGCGTCCATCACCGGTGACTTCGCCATCGTCAAAGGCTGGAAGGCCGATCACTACGGCAACGTGGTGTACCGCAACACCGCGCAAAACTTCAACCCGCTGGCGGCCACCGCTGGCAAGGTCACCGTGGTGGAAGTGGAAGAGATCGTCGAGCCTGGCGTGCTGCTGCCCAGCGAAATCCATACCCCAGGCATTTACGTGGACCGGGTCATTGTCGGTACCTTCGAAAAACGTATCGAAAAGCGCACCGTCAAGGCCTGAGCGCCACCCTCCAGAACAACAATGAGATCCTGACCATGGCACTGACCCGCGAACAAATGGCGCAACGCGTCGCCCGTGAACTGAAAGATGGCTACTACGTAAACCTGGGCATCGGCATCCCCACCCTGGTCGCCAACTACGTACCGGCAGACATGGATGTGATGCTGCAGTCGGAGAACGGCCTGCTGGGCATGGGCGAATTCCCCACCGAGAGCACGCTCGATGCCGACATGATCAACGCTGGCAAACAAACCGTCACCGCCAGGGTAGGGGCGTCGATCTTCGATTCGGCGCAGTCCTTCGCCATGATTCGCGGCGGCCATGTAGACCTGACGGTGCTGGGCGCGTTCGAGGTGGATGTGCACGGCAACATCGCCTCGTGGATGATCCCCGGCAAGCTGGTGAAAGGCATGGGCGGCGCCATGGACCTGGTGGCGGGTGCCGAGAACATCATCGTCACCATGACCCACGCCTCCAAAGATGGCGAGTCCAAGTTGCTGCCCCAGTGCAGCCTGCCCCTGACCGGTGCGGGTTGCATCCGCAAAGTGCTCACCGACCTTGCCTATCTTGAGATCGAAGACGGCGCCTTCATCCTGCGCGAGACAGCGCCTGGCGTGAGCGTTGAAGAGATCGTGGCGAAAACCGCCGGCAAGTTGATCGTGGCCGATGACGTGAAGGAAATGACCTTCTAAACCACATCCTGCAACCCCGCAGCCGCAGGCCCACCCGCGCAGGATCCGGCATTTGCACCGGTGTATGCGCGGGCACGCCTGTTGCTGCGGGGTTTGGTTGTTGTTAGCTGAAAATGCTGCACCCCGATAAAACCAATAAAAGGAACGACACTGTGGCCGCTGAAATTCAAGACAGCCGCTCCGCCCGTTTTGCTTTGCGCTGTTCCAACTGGGCCGAACGCTGGTTCCCCGACTCCTGGGTATTCGCCGCGCTGGCGGTATTGCTGGTATGCATCGGTGCCCTGGCCATGGGGGCCAAGCCACTGGATACCGCCAAGGCGTTTGGTGACGGGTTCTGGAGCCTGATCCCCTTCACCATGCAGATGGCCTTCGTGGTGATAGGCGGGTATGTGGTCGCCAGCTCACCCCCTGCTGCCCGCCTGATCGACCGGTTGGCACGTATCCCGCGCAATGGCCGCACGGCGGTGTGCTGGGTCGCACTGATCTCGATGTTGGCGTCGCTGCTCAACTGGGGGCTGTCACTGGTGTTTGGTGGGCTGCTGGTGCGTGCCCTGGCCAGGCGCACCGACCTGAACATGGACTACCGAGCCGCAGGCGCCGCCGCCTACCTGGGCCTGGGTGCCGTCTGGGCGCTCGGCCTGTCATCTTCGGCGGCCCAACTGCAGGCCAACCCCGCCAGCCTGCCGCCGTCGATCCTGTCGATTACTGGGGTCATTCCGTTCACCGAAACCATCTTCCTGTGGCAGTCCGGGGTCATGCTGGCAGCGCTGGTACTGGTCTCGCTGGTAATCGCCTATGCCACCGCGCCCGGCCCCAACAGCGCCCGCAGCGCCGCCGACTGTGGTGTCGACCCCAGCTTCAGCGCACCGCCTGCCCCCCAGCGCACCCGGCCGGGTGAATGGCTGGAGCACAGCCCCTTGCTGATTCTGCTGCTGGTGGCGCTGGCCGCGGGCTGGCTGTACCAGGAGTTCGCCAGCAAACCGGCGATCACCGCCATCTCCGGGCTGAACACCTATAACCTGCTGTTCATCATGGTGGGCGCGCTGCTGCATTGGCGCCCGCGCAGTTTCCTGGATGCTGTTGCCCGGGCGGTACCCACCACCACGGGTGTACTGATCCAGTTCCCGCTGTATGGCTCAATCGCGGCGATACTCACGCAGGTGAAAGGCCTGGACGAGCAGACCCTGGCCCACCACATTTCGCTGTTCTTCACCCAGATTGCCACCCACGACACCTATGCGGTACTGATGGGCGTGTATTCGGCGGTGTTGGGCTTCTTTATCCCTTCCGGGGGTGGGAAGTGGATCATCGAGGCGCCTTACGTGATGCTGGTGGCCAATGACCTGCAGTACCACCTGGGCTGGGCGGTACAGATCTACAACGCGGCCGAAGCGCTGCCCAACCTGATCAACCCGTTCTACATGCTGCCGCTGCTCGGGGTACTGGGGCTAAAGGCACGTGACCTGATCGGTTTCTCCTTCGTGCAGTTGCTGGTGCATGTTCCGCTGGTGCTGTTTTTGCTCTGGGCGTTGGGGGCTACGTTGCAATACGTGCCCCCTGTAATGCCCTGAGCTCTCCCCGATACAAACGCCTGATGGCGAGGTGGCCCATGCCCATGGGCCGCCGAAAGCGGGTGTCGTTTTTTTGACTAATTCGCTCAACCTCCATTGATTTATATTATGGTGTCGGATCATTGACGTAATAGCACCCTGCCCATAAGCTCAGATCAACACCGCAGCAAATCCCGCATCATCGCGCCAATAACTCATTGAATAGCCTGTTAAAAAGGACGGGGCGTATGCGCACGACACTGATTATCAAATCTCTCTTCTTGCTGGTGCTGTTGAGCGGGGCGGCGAGGGCGGCCGATTCGTATATTAATCAGACCAGTATCATTCCTGTTTCAACGGCGGTCTGGTTCTTTGCCTTTGCCGTGGTGGGCTTCGTGGCGGTGGCCAATAGAAGAAAGATTTGAACAGCTGTACCGGGGCTGCATGTTCACGGTTGGCGTGCTGGGGCACCTGGCTTGTGAATTTGCCAACCATTGCTATATTGCCAGTACCCCCGGCTAATCCAGGGTCACTGGGCAAGTAACGCAGGGTATTGCAAGGGCCTTCAGGACGAAATACAGGCCGTCGCGGGGTGTAGACCCGCGAAGCGGAGCGAGAGTCGGTGTGTTGTTCTCTTCAGTGCTCTAAGTCGGGCCATCTGGCCGGAGGGACCCTCATGGTGCGTTCATTGATTGCCGTCGTAGGCTTGCTGGTAGCGTGGTCGGGGCAGGGCATGGCGGCGCAAAGCGCGGCGGCCTACCTGCTCAGCCCGGGCGATGTGGTGATGATCTCCGTGTGGCAGGAAGACAGCCTGCGCCAGGAAGCCACGGTGTTGCCGGACGGCAGCATTACCTTCCCCCTCGCCGGTCGCATCGATGTTGCCGGCCTGGACGTGACGGCGGTGGAAAAACAGGTCGCCACCAAACTCGAGAAATTCCTCCCAGACCCGAATGTGAGCGTGGTGGTAAAAAGCATCGCCGGCAACTTGGTGTATGTACAGGGCAAGGTGATCAAACCCGGCCCTGTGCAGATGGCCGGGCCCACGGCAGTGTTACAGGCGCTGAGCATGTCGGGCGGGCTGGACAAGTTTGCCGATGAAAGCGAAATAAAGGTGGTACGCGGCAGCGGTGCTTCCCAAAGGATCCTGCCCGTGCGATACAAGGACCTGGTGTCGGGTCGTGACATGTCGACCAACTTCCAACTTCAGGCTGGCGACACGCTGGTCGTTCCTTGATCCTGCCTTTAAATAAGTACATTCAATGCCTTTTCTAAAAACAACTCGCATTGCAACGGCACTCCTGGCGTTGCCGCTTACCGGTAGCGCGCTGGCAGCAACTTGGCAATCCACCGTAGTTGTACCCACCTCGGTCGAATACGACAGCAACCCGTTATTGTTGCCCTCCGGCGAGAAAGGCGTGACCCGCACGCTCATCGCGCCCGACTACACCTTGATCGGCAACTTTGACCGCGACGAATTGAGATTCGGCCTGGGCCTGCACGTGTTGCGCTCATCCAACACCAACGTGGTCGACAACCGCGAGGACCCGGACATCAGCCTGGGCTGGCAGCGCACTACCGAGCGCGGGCAGTTTGGGTTACTGGCCCGCTACAACGAAAGCTCCACCTTGTCGGGCACGGTGCTCGATACCGGTGTGGTGACCACCGACGGTACGCAAAAGCTCTACACGCTGAGCGGTAACTGGAGCCAGGCCGTCACCGAGCGCAGCACCCTCAGCAACGAAACCACCTTCAACCGTGCTCGCTACGACATCAGCAGCCTGACCGGCTACGACGAACTGGCGAACGTTTCGACCTGGACGTATGCCTGGAGCGAACGGGCCGATGTGTATACCCGTTTTGGCGTGCGGCGCTACGAGCCTGAGCAGGACCTCACCGCCACAGCCTCCAACAGCTACAGCCCGGCGGTGGGTGTGAAGTACCGGATCTCCGAGAACTTCAGTGCCGATGCCCACCTGGGCGTGAACAAGGTGTCCGGCCCTCAGGGCGGCCGCCGCGGTGAGGGCGGTGTGTCGCTGCTGTATACCGGCGCCCGGACCGACGCCAGCCTGACGGTGGAGCGCAGTACCGTAGCCAGCGCCCAAGGTGGTTTTGCCCAGCTTGACCAGGTCCGAGGCGTGTGGAGTTATGCGCTTGATGAATTGACCCGGGTGGGCGCCGACGCCGCCTGGCAGGACAGCAAGGGGCAGATCCCCAACACCTTGCAGATGTACAGCGTGTGGGCCAGCAGGCAATTCTCGCCCTATTGGGACCTGCGTCTATCGTTGATGTACAAGGAGCGGCAGCAGGACCTTCAGGGTGATGCCACCGCCACGATCGTTGGTTTGACGTTGACGTACAGGTACCCCGACATCTGAACCCATGGCAGGTGGCCCCATGAAGTCCGACTACGAGCTGTCTCTCAGAGATTACATCGCCATTATCAAGGAACGGGCCCTGGTGCTGGGGGTGAGTGCAGCGGTCATTCTGGCTGCCACCGTAGCGGTAGCGTTGATGGTGCCGCCGATCTACCAGTCGACCGGCACCATCCTGGTCGAATCGCAGCAGATTTCGCCTGAGCTGGTATCCACCAACACCACCACCTTTGCCGATGAGCGTATCGAGTTGATCCGCCAGCGGGTGATGACACGGGAAAACCTGCTGCGCATCATCGACAAGTACGGCCTGTTCGCCGACAAGCGCCTGAGTGAAGGCGACAAGATCGACCAATTGCGCAACGCAATTGTGGTGGAACCCCTGACCACCTTCGTGAGGGGGCGCGGCGAGGCCACCGTGGCGTTCAACGTGTCCTTCGAACATCGCCAGCGCGAAGTGGCCAAGCAGGTCACCGACGAACTGGTGACGCTGTTCCTCAACGAAAACCTCAAGCAGCGCACAGAGCGGGCCAATGAAACCACCGAGTTTCTGACCCAGGAGGCAGACAAGTTGGGTGCTGAGCTCGCCAGCCTGGAAAACCAGCTGGCCGACTTCAAACAGGCCCATGCCAATGCCCTGCCCGAACACCAGACCCTGCGCATGAACATGTTGTCCCGCTCAGAGCTGGAGTTTCGTGAAGTGGACCGCGACTACAAGGCTGCGCAAGAAGAACTGCGCTACCTGGAGCTGGAGCTGTCGGCCGCCAACGCCGGCCTTGCCACCAAAACCGGTGATGCAGCCCGGCCCGCCAGTGCCGACCAGCCCCAGGACCTTGCCAGCCTGAAAGCCGAATACGCGCGCCTGCTGACGCGTTACAAGGAGGCCCACCCAGACGTGGTGGCGGTGAAGCGCAAGATCCAGGCCCTTGAGGCCAGCGGCAACCCTACTGCCGTGGCCTCCACTGTGAGCCTTGACGCTGCACGGGTGCGCGCCAAGATGAGCGCAGCTCAGGAGCGCATCACGTCGCTGGCTGACCAGAAGCGCGAGCTGACCAAGAAGATGGAAGGCTACGAAGCTGAGATCCTGGAGGCTCCGCAGGTTGAGCGTGGGCTGGTGACCTTGATGCGCGACCACGACAACGCCCGCAAAAAGTACGAGGAAATCCGCGCCAAGGAAATGGGCGCCAAGATCACCGAAAGCCTGGAGCAGGAAAACAAGGCCGAGCGCTTCGTGCTGCTGGAGCCGCCGCTGATGCCCGAGAAGCCGATCAAACCCAACCGCAAGAAAATCGCCGCACTTGGCCTGGTGCTGGCACCTGCCGGGGGTGGGGCGTTGGTGGTGCTGCTTGAACTGCTCAACCAGCGGGTGCGGGGCGTCGGCGCCCTGGAAAACCTGTTGGGCAAGCGTGTGCTGGTGGCCCTGCCATACATCGATACGCGGGCCGACGTTGCCCGGCGCAAGCGCTGGCGCAACGGGCTGATCGTGGCAGCCTTGGGTCTGGCGGCTATCCTGTTGGTGCTGATACACCTGTTCTACATGCCACTGGATGTACTGCTGCTCAAATTCACGTCCAAATTTGCATAGGGAAGCAGTGATGGACAGGATCAAGCCCGCTGTTGGCAATGACGTGCATCCCGCCACCCCCGGCACACCCCAGGCAATCACACCCCCACCGGGTACCGCCCTGGCCGAGGTGCCGGGGCAGTTCGATTACGTGAACACCCAGGTGGTCGCGTTGCGCGCAGACCATCTGGAGCGCCACCGTATCGTTGCCTACAACAAGAACTCGGTGATGAACGGCCCCATTGACCTGCTGCGCACCCAGGTGCTCAGGGCGATGGAAGAAAACGGCTGGCGCACGTTGGCCATCACCTCGCCCACGCCGGAAGCGGGCAAGACGGTGTTGGCGATCAACCTGGCGATGAGCATCGCTCACCACACCACCAGGACCGCCTTGCTGGTGGACTTCGACCTGCGTCGGCCCAAGGTGGGCAGCACGCTGGGGTTGCCCATGGAGCGTTCGCTCAACGAGTTTCTGAACGATCAGGCACCGCTGCAGGATTGCCTGGTCAACCCCACCTTGCCCCGGTTCGTCGTATTACCCACCCGCGTGCCGGTGCCGATGTCCACCGAAGTGCTGTGCTCGCCCAAGGTGAACCATTTGATCGGGGAGTTGCGCAACCGGTATGAGTCGCGCATTTGCATCTTCGACCTGCCGCCGTTGCTCAGTTCGGACGACGCCATCACCGTGATGCCGAAGTTCGACTGTGTGCTGCTGGTGGTGGCCAATGGCATGAACAACAAGAAGGAAATCGAAGATTGCCTGCATCACCTGGGGACGGTGAACTTGCTGGGGACGGTGCTGAACAAGGCCGACGAGAAGCCCCGGACGTATTATTGATTCCCCCCGTAGGAGCGAGCGCAGCTCGCGATAGGGCGCCCAGCACCCCCTGTAACCTGTGACCCAACGCTGATATCGCCGGGGCTGCGTTGCAGCCCATCGCGACCTGCGGTCGCTCCTACAGTAGCCGGCGTACACATCCCCCCGTAGGAGCGAGCGCAGCTCGCGATGGGGCGCCCAGCGCCCCCCTGCAACCCGTGACCCAACGCTGATATCGCCGGGGCTGCGTTGCAGCCCATCGCGACCTG